>NZ_CP034998.1:3000000-3287500 GCF_002531755.2 Rhizobium acidisoli
TTCAGCACAATTTCGGTACCCGGGCGAAGGCGCTTACGCAGCGTGCGTAAATTGAGCAGCCGCGCCACCTTTACTGGTTTCATCAGCGCAGCAATCTCCAGGCTGAGCGCGTCGTCAATTGCCGGGCTGACAGCGGCACGTACCGCCAATTGCTCTTCCAGAGACAAGGCCAGAACGAACGCTTCACGCTCGTCTTCGGGTATCGTAGAAGACTTCCTTCCCGGGAAAGCAATTGCGATGCGCTCGGCGAGTTCCGCTTCAATTGCGTCAAAAATCGATTTGGACGAGTCACTCGGCGGCGACTCGCTTCCATAATTTTTTGCCAATACTGCAGATACGACCAGTGGCCGAGCCACCAGCAAAGCTCTGATATCAACCGCCCTTCGAAATCAACAATCTCGTCGCTGTGGAGGACGTTGTTGATCCGCTCCAGGCCCACATCCAATATTGCCTCTAGGCCCGCCTTGGGTGGCCAGAAATATGTCACCATCTCATGCTCAAAGTCTGCGATGGCATAGTGCATCAGTTCGATCACGCCGCTGTCCCCGCAACCGGAGACCAGAACGCGGCTTTCGGGCGGCAGGTGATCGTAGATGAGGCGATGCCCACCTTCCCAGTAGCTGTAGTCAGCCAGCTTGAGGGGGTTAGCTTCCGGACCGAAGCCGGTCGCATCGATAAGCAGGTCTACGACAAGGGGCCTCAGCTTAGCGTCGGTCGGTGCTTGAAGTTGGACGATGACCTTGTCTTCGATCTCCGAGATTGCGCTTGGTTCGACTTCACAGTCACGGATGGTGAAAATCGGCAATTTGGACGCATAGCGGTCAAACTCCCGCAACCATGCGCCTGCGACATCGCTAGCAACGCCGGCTTCCCATTCGAAGATGGCGGGTTTATCGATATGCGCCGCATAAGAAGGGTCGAACCCCTTGCGCAGGTCGCGCGAATTGAGGTTCTGCGAGAGAAAGCGCTGGCTCTTGTCCAGGAACCGATGAAGCAGGCGGCTCTCCTTTTCGAGGATATAGACGATGACGTCGTGGGCGATCGCGAGCGAGCAAGCCAGCATAATGCCTGAAAACGAACCGCCGACGATCGCGACGACATCCCCCTTGCGGACCTTCCGCCGGTGGCCGAGGGCCCAAGCGAGATTCGTGCAGCGGACCTGCTGATGAACGATCGAAATGTTCTGCTGCGAAAATCCGGTCGCCGAATATACTCTTGCGCGCCCGACCGCCCGCGCCTCGCCAAGCATATCCTCCGCAATGATCTTCAGACGTTTGCGATCTGAAATCGCCATGCGGTCGCTCCCTTTTTCCAACTCGCCGCTAGCCCGGCTCCGTGCGGCAGATGCACTGAAGATTGTGAGGACGGATTCCTGATCGCAGGTCCAACCCATCAAAATGCGACTGCGGTTTCGCGCATGTCAGTCTATCACCCCGAAAGGCGGTTCGGTGACCGCCATCGGTTGCGTATCGACGCGACCCCAAAAGCGAAGGCCTGCTCGAACATACCGTTTTACATCGCCAGCCCGAATGCGAATCTGTTCGCTGTCAGGTGATGGTCCAGCGTTGATGTCTACATATTCGCTCGGGTCGTAGATCCATAGTTGCGGCGCGACCTTCCGCAATTCATCGCTTGTGCGCCCGTCGCCGTGGCGGACGACATTTGCTACGAAAATTGCCTCCACCAGGTCCTTTCGCATGTCATCTCGAGCACCATCGACCTGCTTGGCGTCGAGGCACTTATCCAGCAGCTTTTCGAAATCGCCGTGCTGGATCTCGCGCGGGTTTTGAGGCGCGAACAGATGCAGCGCCCAATGACGCACCTGCCGCTCGAACAAGCCCGATACCACCAGCACGAACGCCTTGGCGGCCTCGTTGCGCGTATGCGCTTGGACTTGCGCCGCCATGAGATCGAGGTTCTCATTCATCGAATTCGTCACCGCGATTTCTTCTAGTACCGGCTCTGGTAGGTCGGCCAGCACCGGCGCGACGACATTCAGGTAGAATCGGGAGAGGTTGGCTTGAAATATCCGCGGAAGTTCGATCTTAGGGTCATTCATGAAGGTTTCCTGGGACCCCGGCAAAGCGGGCGTCGTGCCCATGCTGTCTCTTTTTTCGAAGCGTCCGACGTGATCGCGTCATTTCCGCAAGATCTTCTCCATCGCCTTGCCATTAGCAAGCTCGTCGATCAACTTATCGAGGTAGCGGATTTCCCTCATCAGCGGGTCGCCGAGATCGAGCGGACGATCTCGGCTGAACGCGCGATCTATGCCGCTGAGCCGGTGCCGCCGGCGCATGGCGTCGACATACTGCTCAACTTCGATCGTCTATAATCCCGATGGTCAACTGCGTATTTGTCTTCGCGAACGGACGAATCAGTGGGTTTGCGATAGCGAATACATATATGCCATCGGGTGCTTCGTCATTGTCTCGCGCTGCTTGCGATTGAAATTGAATCCGCTGCTGAAGAAATCCGCGACCGCCTTGGCAATGTCCTTCCATTCGGAACCGGCGGCTGCGGCTGCGCCAGCGGTCAGGGCCACGGGCAAGCCGAGCCCAGAGGCGAGTGAGGCGCCCGTTACCACCGTCGCGACGACGACCGGCTTCATCAAAAGATCCAATTTGTTAGCGCCAAGCGCTTCTCGCAGATCCTTGAGGTCGAACTCCATCTTCTCTTTGAATTGCCGATTGAGCTCGTCGCGTTCGAATTGATCAAGGGCCTTACCCAGCGCAATTGTGTGCGCTTGGACTGCGTCGGCATAAGCATGCCGCATCTTAGTAAAGTCACTCCCGCGGCGTTCGGACGCCTCGCGCTTTCGCAGCGCGATCAGCCTCTCAATAGGGATGCTCGTCGCGTCGATCAGATCAAGGGTGATCGGAACAACTTCGGCTTCCGTCGCGGATCGCTTATCCCCGCTTCCGATCATGCCATAGGCCATTAGTCGATCGGTCACGCGCGCGAATTGGGAACCGGCGCACGCGTCCGCGAGCTTAGCCATAACAAGCAAGCCTCCTTCCTGCGTGAAGGGATAATCCCCGTTCGGAAGCGGCAGATCGGTGAGACGGTGGCTGCGCATCAGGTCCCAGGTCTGCTCCGAGAGCTTCTGCGGCCAAATTTCATATGGGTCGCTCGGCTGGTCGACTTGACCGACATAATAGAGGTCAGGCGGAAGTGTCCCGGCCTTCAACGTCGTCTCCATATCGATGTGCATCCGCTTCCGCTGCGCGTCGTTCGGCACGATCGAGGCGCCGATCAACTCCCAGGCCTCCGCCATGTCTTGGCGATCCAAATAGTCAGGTCGGTAATGCTTCATCGGAACGATTGTGTGCAGCTTGTCCCAAAGCAGCAACGACGACTGCATGATTGGGCGGCTGTGAACCTGGGATCGGGGATAGTAGATGGCGGATCGCATGGTCGGCTCCGAGCTGGCATCGGTACAATGTACCAAGTCGCGCTCCATATAAAGCTGGTAGCAACGCGATATTTTGAAGTTTGTCGTTGAATCGAAGGGCGGCGTCGGTCGGGATGAACAGAAATTTTCTCAAACCTGAACGTTCACTACCATAACGTTTAACGGACGCAATTGGTCAACTCTGGCCATTCGCTGAACCTCGCCTAGCTAGGCTTTCTTGTGCACTGCACTTGACTTTCCGCGCGAACTAGCCCAAATGCAGCCCAGCTTTCACCCTTCCGGCCGCCGCGTGAGCGTGCCCCTGCTAAAAAATACGGACGCAGGAAGAAGGGACAAAAGCGCATTTCGATAGAGGCCGCACTCCCATCCGCGGCCTGAAGCGCTGGAAAGCTTTTTCCAACTCACAAGTTCCCACTTCACGCGGGGTTCTTGACGCCAGAATGAAACCGGATCGCATGGTGCGTTCCGGCGATAGTCGTTGTGGCGCCCCGAAAGGTTTTGCCTTGACTAATTTTGAATCGCTTGGTGTCTCCAAGCCGATCGTCGCCACCTTGTTCCAGCTCGGCATCGAAACGCCGACGCCGATCCAGGAACAGGCCATCCCTCTCCTCCTCGAAGGCCGCGACCTGATCGGCCTTGCCCAGACCGGCACCGGCAAGACCGCCGCCTTCGGCCTGCCGCTCATCGAAAAATTGCTTGCCGACGAGCGCCGCCCCGACAACCGCACGACGCGGACGCTGATCCTGGCGCCGACCCGCGAACTGGTGAACCAGATCGCCGAGAGCCTGAAGAAATTCATCCGCAAGTCGCATCTGCGCATCAACGTCGTCGTCGGCGGTGTTTCGATCAACAAGCAGCAGCTTCAGCTCGAAAAGGGCACCGATGTCCTGGTCGCAACGCCCGGCCGCCTGCTTGACCTCATCAATCGCCGCGCCATCTCGCTGACCACGGTCCGCTATCTCGTGCTTGATGAAGCCGACCAGATGCTCGACCTCGGCTTCGTCCACGATCTGCGCAAGATTGCCAAGATGGTGCCGAAGAAGCGCCAGACCATGCTTTTCTCGGCCACCATGCCGAAGGCAATCGCCGATCTCGCCGGCGACTACCTCGTCGATCCGGTCAAGGTCGAAGTCACACCTCCCGGCAAGGCTGCCGACAAGGTCGAGCAATATGTCCATTTCGTCGCCGGCAAGAACGACAAGACGGAACTGCTGCGCAAGTCGCTGACCGAAAACCCCGATGGCCGCGCCATCGTCTTCCTGCGCACCAAGCATGGTGCGGAGAAGCTGATGAAGCATCTCGAAAACATCGGCTATTCCGTCGCCTCGATCCATGGCAACAAGAGCCAGGGCCAGCGCGAGCGGGCGCTGAAGGCGTTCCGCGATGGCAGCATCAAGACGCTGATCGCCACGGACGTTGCCGCCCGCGGCATCGACATCCCGGCCGTCAGCCATGTCTATAATTACGACCTGCCCGAAGTGCCCGACGCCTATGTCCATCGCATCGGTCGCACGGCGCGCGCCGGCCGCGACGGCATCGCGATCGCCTTCTGCGCCCCCGACGAAGCCAAGCTGCTGCGTGATATCGAGCGCCTGATGGGCATCGACATCGCAGTCGCAAGCGGCGAAGCACCGGCCAATATCAGCAGCGCCGGCCCGCGCCGCGGCAACGGCAATGGCAACAACCGCAATCGCGGTGGCGGCCAGGGTCGCGAAGGCCAGGGTCGCGGCGAAGGCCGTGGCGACCAGAACCGCTCGGAGCATCGCGGCAGCCGCCAGGAACGCCGGCCGCGCCGTGAAGGCGAAGGCAGCGAAAATCGCGCCAGCGGCAGCGAAGTGCGTGCCGGTGGCGAGGAGCGCCGGGAGCGCCGTCCGCGTCCCGAACGCACGAGCCGCAACGAGGATTTCCGCGGCCAGCGCCGCGGCGAAGCCACCCCCAATCTCGGCCCCGACAACGATCTGGTCTCGACCTCGGATTTCCGTCCCTCGGCAAAGCCGCAGCGTCCTGCCCATGGCGGCCCCAATAGCCATCATGCCAATGGCGAGCCGAGCGGTCATCACCGCGGCAATAACCGCCACGCCCACGGCCGCCCGGCCCGCAAGCACGGCGAAGACCGCGGCCCGCAGCAGGCCCAGGGCGGCGAACCGCGCCGCGAGGGCAATGGCGGCAACCGCCGCGGCGGCTCCGGCTCCCGCAATGGCGGCGGCCAGCGCCGCGAACGCGCCTGAGCATCGATTGATTTAAAGGAAAGGCCGAATATCTCCGGTCTTATACGTTGGGAGGCCGGAGCATCTGACAGGTGCTCCGGCCTTTTCTCTTTGTGGTGGCAATCACAACGGCGGTCCTGGGCCCCAGCCGGTCCTTCGCTCGCACATCGAGGCAGGCACATCCGCTTGAATGCCGGACGCTTGAGACCTAAATTGGCTAAATGCTTGACCATCCGTCCCGGCCGTTGTCGCCGTCAACTATCCCAATGGATGCCCTGAGCGAAGTCCTGCAAGACTTTCGCTTGAGCGGGGTCAACTATGGCCGCTGCGAGCTCAGGCATCCATGGAGCATCGCCTTTCCGCAACAACAGCTGCTTCGTTTCCACTTCGTCAGCCAAGGTCCGTGCTGGATCCATACCGAAGTCGAAGGATGGCAGGAGTTGAATGATGGCGATCTGGTTCTGCTGCCTCAAGGCATCGCACATCGGTTGGCCAGCGCGCCGGATGTTGAAGGAGATTCACTTAAAGGCTGTCAGATAACAAGAGTGGGAAGCAATGTCTGCGATGTCGTGCGGGAGGGAATGGGGGCGAATAGCACCCTCTTCTGCGGCTCCATGGCTTTGGGCGCGCATGCGCTTCACCCCTTGATCGCTCTGATGCCGCCAATCATCAAGGGCTGCGATGTGGCCGGCAATGACCCGATCGTTGGCCCCCTTCTGGCCGCCATGTCGGCGGAAGCGACACAGCCCCAAATGGGAAGCGCGACCGTGCTATCGCGAATGGCGGACTTGCTCGCGGCGCGGCTTATCCGCTGCTGGGTCAATTGCAGCGGAGCTTCGACCACCGGCTGGCTCGCCGCCATCCGGGATCCTCATATCGGTCGTGTATTGGCGGCCATGCACCGGGACCCCGGCCATAACTGGACCCTCGAAAGCCTCGCTGGTGTGGCTGGCCAGTCGCGCTCGATCTTCGCCGAGCGCTTCAGCGCTATCTTGGGTGAAGGCGCGGCACATTACCTCGTCCGTCTGCGTATGCAGCTTGCCCGCGATTTGTTGGGTCAAAGCGGCATGTCGATCGCGGAAGTTGCTTCCCGGCTGGGCTATGAGTCCGAGGCGTCTTTCGCGCGCGCCTTCAAACGCGTCACCAACGTTTCACCGGGGATTGTGCGCCGCACAAGTTCCGGACGAATGGATATAGATTTCGGATTTTAAGACACATATCATCCTGAAAACTTCGTCTATCAAATCTCCGAACATAGGAGATATTTCAATGACGGACTCAACATCACAGTTCGACGGGGTCGCAATTGGCCTGGAGACGGATGAACCATCCGCGTGGAACACGGCGACCTGGTTTGCCGTTGTTTCGATGGCAGCCACCAGCTTTGCGCTGGTGTCCGCTGAGTTCCTGCCGGCGGGCCTGTTGACGCCGATGGCGCGCGATCTCGGCATTTCCGAGGGAACGGCCGGACAAGTCGTCACCGCCACCGCTTCTGTCGGCGCCGTGGCGGCCTTGTTGAGCAACGTCCTCATCGGCCGACTGAACCGCAAAACCGTGCTGGTCAGCCTCAGTGCACTGGCGATCGGCTCCAATATTCTGGCATCAGTGGCGACTGATTTTTGGCTGTTGTTGCTGGGTCGGGCCGGGTTGGGCATCGCGCTTAGTGGCTTTTGGGCGCTTTCAGTAGCCGTCGTGGCGAGGCTGGTCGGCGCCAATGCGACAGGTCGTGGCATGGCTATCGTCACGCTCGGCGTTTCGCTCGCCACGATAGCTGCACCATCAATGGGTGCTTTGATCAGCGATTGGCTGGGATGGCGCAGCGCCATGGCGATGACAGCCGGGCTTGCCGCGCTTGCCATGCTGCTGCAACTGCTCAGCTTGCCGACGCTCCCTGCAAGCACAAGCAACAGTATCGCTGATGTTTTCCGGCTGACACGACGGGGCGGTATTCAACTGGGAATGCTTGCCATCCTTTTGTTGATGACCGGGCATTTTGCCGGGTCGGTTTATGTGCGTCCTTTCCTCGAACAGGTAACACTGCTTGATACCCGATCAATCGCCCTGGCACTGCTCGGATTTGGCATCGCCTCGGTGATCGGCAATGTTGCCGGTGGCCGAATGGCCGATGCCAGTATCCGGCTAGCACTCGCTGTCACCGCCGCGCTGATGACGGCTGCAGCACTCGCTCTGGTGCTTTGGGGCGCCCATACCGGCATTGCGTTCGCCCTCGTCGCACTTTGGGGCTTTGCCTTCGGAATGGCGCCGGTCGTGCTGCCGACCAATCTTTCCCGCGCAGCCCCCGACGCTCTGGAGGCGGCGGGTAGCCTGATGGTCGTCTCTTTTCAGGTGGCCATCAGTATCGGCGCGGTTTTTGGCGGCTATATCGTCGACCACTACGGCGCCGTGGGACCATTGACTGTGACGGTGCTCCTGGCTGCGTCGACGATTGCCTTGGCGTTGCTGCAGCCCCGCAGCTGATCGTTGCTTTCTGCCTGCGGATCACGCACAGTCGAACTGAAGATGCTCTGGATAACAGGTCACCGGCAATCGCCGGCGACCTCCAATGCGTTCCGTCCGAGGTTCGGTGACTAGCGGCAAGAGTGGAATGTCGTCGGGAAAGAAAACTTTCTTAGCGGCACCGGTAGCCGTCGCCGATTGCGTCTACGAAGGGACGCTCCTCGTCCGGGCGGCCGGCCTTGGCGCGGCCGGCGGCCTATACGCTCGCGGGCACCTGCTGAACGACTCTGCGGTTTGTCATGTAGACACCCGTTACCACGATCGCCGTGCCCAAAATCAACGGCAGGGTTAGCGGCTCCCCAAAGGCGATGAAGGCCTCGAGCGCGACGGCCGGCGGCATCAGATAGATCAGCGAGGCCGCGCGGGAGACCTGCCCCCGGCGGATCAGATAAAGCAGCAGCCCGACGCCGCCCATCGACAGGCCGAAGACCGACCAGACGAGCGCGGCATAGGCCTGCGCGGTGCCGTCGAAATGCTGGTGCTCCAAGATCAGCGAAAGCGGCAGGGTCAGCATCAGCGCTCCGACATATTGCAGCGTCGCGATGGACCTGAGGTCGCCGGATTGCAGGTGTTTTTTCTGATAGAGCGTGCCGTAGGTGACCGATCCCATGGCGATGAGGTTGATCGCCAGCGGCAGGGCGGCATGCGTAAGATCAGCTGTCGCCGAATCGAGGAGCTTCGGCGAAATGGCGATGGCAATGCCGATGAAGCCGAAGGCAAGGCCGAGCTTCTGCGTCTGCTGCAACCGCTCGCCGACCAGAAAGGGAGCCGCCATCGCCGTCAACAGCGGCTGCAGCGCCGCGATGATCCCCGATATGCCGGCCGGCACGCCGTTGGCGATCGCCCACCACAGGCCGGCGAGATAAAACCCATGCAGGAAAAAACCGGAATAGACGGCGCGCAGCGCCGTCGCCCGGCTTTTCGGCCATTGCGCTTTGGTCACCAGGCAAAAGGCGAGGAATGCCAAGGCCGACAGCCCGTAGCGTATCGAAAGAAAGGTGAAGGGCTCGGAATGCAGCGAAGCATATTTCGCCACCACCCAGCCCGTGGACCAGAGCAGAACGAAAACAGCGGGGGCGAAGCGGTCGAGGGACATGAAGCTGCTCGGAAATAAGGTTCGCCGCGCTGATAACCGCACCGGGCGGTCACAGTCAAAGGCGAAGCGTTGATGCTTATTTGAAATTTCGCTGATGGTGAAAACGACAGGGCTGGCCGACGATACTCTAATTTGATGGATGAGCCTATCGACAGCTTCACACCATACCGCCGCAGCAAAGAATCGCAGACGCTCCTCCCATCCACCGTCATTCCTGTGCTCGTCACAGGAATCCAGCCACCGCGCGTCCGCGCGGTGAATGACTCTCCTACTTGATGAAGCATCTGAAACGCTGCGTGCTTCCGAGGGAGTTTGGCTGGAAAGCCAACCCCACCCTCCGTCATCCTCGGCCTTGAGCCGAGGATCCATCCCACGACGCCTGCGGATGCAGTGTGGATGCTCGGCTCAAGGCCGAGCATGACGGAGGCAGGGTGGGCACAAAGAGCTATTCACAGCCGGTTCTGGAATGCCATCCACCAACGGAACCAAACAATGCCGGCACCTCGGCCAAACTAACTTGATGAGGGAGCAAGCGGGAAGGCTGTACGCAACATACCCGCCGAACGAAAAACAATCAGCTGCTCATATTTTCAGCAGTCTCTGGCGAACGACAATCGCCACCTCGCTTCCGCCGCCCAATTCCCCCTGTTTCCCGCAACGCAAAATCTTTTCCTCGAACTGCGCATGGTTCTTGCATTGCAATTTGCGTTGTATTCAAATGAACAAAAAAGGGGAGCACGCACCTTTGGCATTTGATGAAATGATTACCGGGGACGAAAGTCCTCGCCCGCCTTATGAAAAATATTTTGAGTGGTACAACAGCCAAGACCGGTCGCATCTGATTGCCAAATCCCGCGATGCGGAAAACATCTTCCGGAAGACCGGCATCACCTTCGCGGTTTACGGCCATGCCGATAGTTCCGAAAAGCTCATCCCCTTCGACATCATTCCCCGCATCATCTCCGCCCGCGAATGGCGCAAGCTCGCCCAGGGCATCGAGCAGCGGGTGATCGCACTCAACGCCTTTCTCGACGATATCTACCACAAGCAGGAGATCATCCGCGCCGGCCGCGTCCCGCGCGAGCTGATCGAGAACAACGTCACCTTCATCCCCGAGATGATCGGCTTCCGCCCGCCCGGCGGCGTCTACACCCATATCGTCGGCACCGACATCGTGCGCACCGGCGAGGATCAGTTCTACGTGCTGGAGGATAATGCCCGCACACCTTCCGGTGTCAGCTACATGCTGGAAAACCGGGAAACCATGATGCAGATGTTCCCGGAACTCTTCCATGAGAACAAGGTGCAGCGCGTCGAAGACTATCCCTACCTTTTGCGCCAGAGCCTTGCTTCGCTCGCCCCTCCCGGCTGCAGCGGCAAGCCGCGCGTCGCGGTGCTGACCCCCGGCATCTACAATTCGGCCTATTACGAGCATTCCTTCCTCGCCGACATGATGGGCGTCGAACTGGTCGAGGGCTCGGATCTGCGTGTCATCGACGGCAAGGTGAAGATGCGCACGACCCGCGGTTACGAGGCGATCGACGTGCTCTACCGCCGCGTCGACGACGATTTCCTCGATCCGCTGACCTTCCGGGCCGATTCCGCCCTTGGTATTCCCGGCATCATGGATGTCTACCGCTCCGGCAATATTACCATTGCCAACGCACCGGGCACCGGCATCTGCGACGACAAGGCAATCTACTCCTATATGCCGGAGATCGTCGAATTCTACACCGGCAGCAAGGCGCTGCTCGAAAACGTGCCGACCTGGCGCTGTTCGGAAGCATCAAGCCTCAAATACGTGCTGGAGCACCTCGAGGAATTGGTCGTCAAGGAAGTACACGGCTCCGGCGGCTACGGCATGCTTGTGGGACCGACGGCATCGAAAAAGGAGCGCGCCGATTTTGCCGAGAAGCTGAAGGCCAAGCCGAACAATTATATCGCCCAGCCAACACTGTCGCTCTCCACCGTGCCGATCCTCGTCAACAAGGGCATCGCGCCGCGCCATGTCGACCTGCGTCCCTATGTGCTCGTCTCCGACAAGGTTCAGATCATTCCGGGCGGGCTCACCCGCGTGGCGTTGAAGCAGGGCTCGCTGGTGGTCAATTCCAGCCAGGGCGGCGGCACCAAAGACACCTGGGTATTGGAGGACTGATGCTCGGAAGAACCGCAAACGGCCTCTACTGGATGTTCCGTTACATCGAGCGCGCCGAAAATATTGCCCGCCTGGTCGATGCCGGGCTGCGCATGTCGCTGACCCGCAGCAGCGCCGGCGACGACAACTGGGATGGCGTACTGCAAAGTGCCGGCGTTCGCGAAGCCTATGACGAGGGCCACACGAAGCTGACCAATGCCGATGCAATCGACTATCTGCTGCGCGATCGGGCCAACCCGTCGAGCGTGATGTCCTGCATCGAGTCCGGCCGCAACAATGCCCGCATGGTGCGCACCGCGCTGACGCGAGAGACTTGGGAAGCGACCAACGAATGCTGGATCGACCTGAAGTCGCTGCTCGAAAAGCGCGTCAAGCCGGCCGAAATGCCTGAAGTGATCGACGCCATCAAGCGCCGTGCCGGTCTCATCCGCGGTGCCTTCCATGGCTCGACGCTGCGCAACGAACTCTATAATTTCGCCCGCATCGGCACCTTCATCGAGCGGGCCGACAATACCAGCCGTATTCTCGACGTAAAATATTACGTGCTGCTGCCCTCGGTCTCGGCGGTCGGCTCTTCGCTCGACAATGTGCAATGGGAATCGATCCTGCGCTCGGTCTCCGCCCACCGCGCCTATAGCTGGGCCTATGACGGCGAATATCGCGCCATGAACATCGCCGACTTCCTGACGCTGAACGTCCAGATGCCGCGTTCGCTCGCCTATTGTTACGAGAAGATCGTCAGCAATCTCGGCTATCTCGCCCAGGATTACGAGGAGCGGCTGCCTGCCCACGATACCGCCGATGCGATCCGCACCACGCTGCAGACGCGGGCGATCCGCGATATCATGGATCAGGGCCTGCATGAGTTCCTGGAGGATTTCGTCTCGCGCAACAACCAGCTCGGCGCCGAGATTTCCAACGGCTACCGGTTCTACGTTTAAGCGGATCAGAACATGAGA
Organism: Rhizobium acidisoli; assembly: GCF_002531755.2. NCBI lineage: Bacteria > Pseudomonadati > Pseudomonadota > Alphaproteobacteria > Hyphomicrobiales > Rhizobiaceae > Rhizobium > Rhizobium acidisoli. Next base: position 3,012,347 of record NZ_CP034998.1, read on the forward strand.
CTGAAAATCAGCCACCTCACCGAATATCGCTACGACGAACCGGCGCAGTTCTCGCTCCAGCGCCTCAGGCTGACGCCTCCGACAACGGCCGCGCAGAAGGTGCTCGGCTGGTCGCTGAACGTCGAGGGCGCCAAGCCCGAGGTGGAGTATGACGACCAGTACGGCAATCACGTGAACCTGGTCTCGCTGGAAGGCGCACAGCACCTGACGCGCATCTTCGCCGAAGGCGAGGTCGAAACGGCGGATAATAACGGCGTCACCGGGCCGCATACCGGCTTCTGCCCGCTTTGGCTCTTCCTGCGCGAAACGCCGCTGACCAAGGGCGGCAAGCTGGTCAAGGAGTTAATCAAGGGCGTCACTGGCGATAACGAGCTTGCCCGCATGCATGCGCTGATGGCGGCAATCCATGAGACGGTCGACTATAAGCCCGGCACCAGCAACACCACAACGACGGCCGAACAGGCGCTGGAAAAGAAGAGCGGCGTTTGCCAGGACCATGCCCACATCTTCATTGCCGCCGCCCGCGCCCTGCAGGTGCCGGCGCGTTATGTCTCGGGTTATCTGATGATGGAAGAAAAGGTCGAACAGGCGGCGACCCATGCCTGGGCCGAAGCCCATATTCCAGGCCTCGGCTGGGTCGGTTTCGATCCCGCCAACGAAATCTGCCCGGATGCACGTTATGTCCGCGTCGCCTCCGGCCTCTGCTACCGCGACGCCGCGCCGATTTCCGGCATGCGCATCGGCACGCCGGGTGAAACGCTGTCGGTGACCGTGAAAGTCGAGGACGGCGGCCAGATGCAAAGCCAGAGCCAGAGCTGAGCGGCATCAGCCGCTCGACAGAGGGAGATCCAAATCTGGGGGCTCCCTTGCATGCGCACACTGGATTTCGACGGTCTTCCAGGGCTGATATGGCCGCGCCGTTTCACCAGCGCGTCACCCCGCCAGTCGATGCGGAATTCGGACGGCCCATCGAGGCCCGATATCCGCCACGCTAACACCTGTCCTGTATCGCGCACGGACATGGCTCAACGAGAAGCATCCCGGTTCTCATCGAAAGCACACAGCCAACTTTGATCCGTCGCAATGACCGGGCCGCATGGCCATGGTTGGATTTCAGAAACAAGCAGAGCGGACTGCACCGTCGTCGTGGCATATTGGGCAGAAGTTCCCGCCAAGGCGGGCTGGCCGACAATGTCTGGATCTTCGGATGATGACTTCATTGGTGATGACGGACGCGTTCCAACGTCTCAGCCTGGCGCTTGCGATCGGCATCCTCGTCGGGATCGAGCGCGGATGGCGCGAACGCGAAGCTGCGCCGGGCAAGAGAGTGGCGGGCATCCGCACCTATGGCCTGTCGAGCTTCCTCGGCGGTTTTTGCGGTTTTCTGCAGCCGATCACAGGACCGATCCTGCCGACGGCCATCTTCGTGTTCTTCTGTATCACGGTGCTCGTCTTCAGCGGCATGCAGGCAGCACGGGAGAAAGATTACAGCGCGACCGGCACCATCGCCGCGATAACGGTCTTTGCACTCGGCTTCAGCGCCGTCGTCGCGGATATGACGGCGACTGCGGCGAGTGCCGTGGCGATCACCGCGCTTCTGGCGGCGCGGGAGCCGCTGCATGGGTTTCTCCGGAAACTGACCTGGCTCGAATTACGGGCCGCGCTGATCCTGCTGACGATGACGGTCGTCATTCTTCCGATTCTCCCCGACGAGGCGGTCGATCCCTGGCAGACGATCAACCCTTTCGAGCTTTGGATGATGACCATCCTGATCGGTGCGGTTTCATTCGCTGGTTACGTCATGATCAGGCTCAGCGACGCCAAGGCCGGAATATTGCTGACCGGGGCCTGCGGCGGTATCGTCTCGTCGACGGCGCTGACGCTTTCCTTCGCCCGCCAGTCGACGCAGACGCCCGCCCTCTCGCCGCTGCTTTCGGCCGGAGCGATGCTGGCGGGAGCCGTGTCCCTGAGCCGGGTGCTGTTGATCTGCGGCGTCATCGCCCCTGATATACTGAAGGAGCTTGCCGCATCGCTCGGCCCGGCTGCCGCGATCCTTGCCGTGGGCGGCGGCCTCGCCGGATTGTCGCGGCGCTCCGATGGCGGTTCCGATTTTTCACCGCGAAATCCGCTGGAGGTGATGGTCGTCATCCGCTTTGCGCTTCTGCTTGCCGTCGTGACCATCGTGACGCGGGCGACTTTGGCAGTCTTTGGAACCCAGTCGCTCGTCGCGGTCGCGTTCATCACAGGGCTCGGCGATCTCGATGCGATAACCCTCTCCATCGCCAAGCTGTCGTCGCAGACCGTGCCTGCGGACGCGGCCGCGCATGCGATAGCGGTCGCCGCCTTCGCCAATCTTCTGGCGAAAACCGGTCTTGCGGCAACGGCGGGAAGCATCGGTTATGCGGTTCGACTGGCGATCACCACCGGCATAGCGACGCTTGCGGGCGCCGCCGGCTTGTTTCTGGCGTGAACGGCCGTCGCGGGCGCGATATCTCTCAGCCCCGGCGCTTTTTCAGATCATGGACGAAAGCATCGACGATATCGGCAGCGGGGCGACATTGTTTTCGGCGGTGTATCGTCGCCAATGTCGATGTTCGCACGGAGGCGCCGCCGTCGATGACGATATCCTGACCGGCGATATAGGAGGCGGCTGTGGATGCAAGCCAAAGCGCGGCAGCGGCAACCTCGTCGGTCTTCGCCACCCGTTTGGAAGGATTGGTGGCGGCCACGCGCGCGTCACGCGCCGCTCGATCCTCACCGGGACGGATGGAAAGGGGTGTATCCACCGGCCCCGGGCAAAGGCAGTTGATGCGGACGCCATGAGGAATGGCTTCCAGCGCCGCCGTCCGCGTTAAGCTGCTGACGGCAGCCTTTGAGGCGGCATAGGCGCCCATGCTGGGGCGCACGATCCGCGCGCCGATATTCGAGCCGATGTTGACGATCGCACCGCCGCCCGTCGCCTTCATGACGCGGACTTCGTGCTTCATCGACAGCCAAAGCCCGGTCACGTTGACATCAAAGACACGAGCGAAGGCTTCAGCCTCCATCTCGTCGACCGCGCCGCCGAGCACGGTACCGGCGGCGTTCACGGCAACATGCAACGGTCCCACCTGGTCGACCAAGGCGCCGACCGACCGCTCATCGGTCACATCGGCTGGAACGGCGAGTGCTTCGCCACTCCCCTCACGGATGAGGCGCGCGCTCTCTTCCAGTTCCTCCAGCCGCCGCCCGGCCAACACCACCCTGGCTCCGGCACTGGCGAAGGCAATCGCGATGCTGCGCCCGATGCCACTGCCGGCGCCGGTGATAAGGGCTGTCTTGCCGGAAAACTCTAAGCTGGCCATGGCTCACCTATTTATGTGTCGATCAGCACAGAAATAGGTGATTGCACTCACCCTGTCGAGAGATTTATATGTTGATCGACACAGAATGAGGCACCCATGGCTGAACGAGGGCGACCAAGGAATTTCGACCGCGCGCAGGCACTGGACCGGGCGCTGATGGCGTTCTGGCAGAACGGCTTTGCGGCGACCTCGATGAACGATCTTGTCGAGGCAATGGGGATCAACTCGCCGAGCATCTACGCGGCATTCGGATCGAAGGAAGCGCTGTTCGCCGAGGCCGTGCAGTATTATAACACGACCTATGCGGACGAACTGCCGGCAGTACTGAAGAGCGCGCCCGACGCCGCCGGCGGCATCGAAGCCATGCTGGAGGCGGCGGTGGACCTGTTCACGCGCCCGGATAGGCCGCATGGCTGCTTTGTCGTGAACTCCGTGGCGAGCAATGCTCCGAACGGGATGGAAATAGAGCAGACCCTGAAAGAGCTGCGGCAGGGACGGTCAAAGCAGATTGCCGAGCGCCTGACCGAAGATGTGCGCGGCGGCAGACTTCGAAATGATACGCCCGTTCAGGAACTGTCGGACCTTTACGCTGCCATCCTTCAAGGCCTCGCTCAGGGCGCCCGAGATGGTCTTGCCAAGGAGCGCCTGCTGACAATCCCCCGCCATTCGAGGGCTCTCATTTCTCCGTGGATGTCAGACAAGAACTCTCGCTAGCGGGAGCCCTGTCTCACGGCAGGCTTCGCCACTCCCCTGGCGGTACGCCGGTCGTGGCTTTGAAAGCTTTGGAAAAATGGCTTTGTGAACCGAACCCGCAGGCGGAGGCAACGGCTGCAAGGCTGTTTTCGCGGTTGCGAAGGAGCCTTTCTGCCTGCTCGATCCGCCGCGCCGCCACGTAGCGATGCGGAGGCATGCCGAAACTGACGCGAAACATCTTGGCGAAATGAAAGGTGCTCAAGCCGGCTTCCCGTGCCAGCCGATCAAGCGTCAGCGCCTTTTCGAGATTGGCGTCGATGTAATCAGCAGTACGGCGACGCACCGAGGGTGAGAGGCCGCCGCGCACGGCCTCCTGCCGCGCCTGCCGATTGTGCGATTTCAGGATACGATGAATGAGAAGCCTGCAAACCGCATCGAGGGCGAAACGGTCGCTCTTTTCCTGCCAGTTCAGAGGCAAAACTCCTCCCCGGACGATCATCGCCATCGCCGGATCATCGCAGAACGTCAGATCCATCAGATCGATATGTCTCGGGTCGATGTCGAACGACGTCAGCGCTTCATATGCGAGGAGCTCGGGATCGACGTAAAGATGAAACATCCTCAATGGCCCGCCGATATGCCATTGGCTTTTGTGTTCGGCCGGCAAGAGGCAAAGCTTGCCCGGTGCTCCGCCCGATAGCCGCTTATCCTCGCGAATGACCCTTTCGCCGCCGTCAAGATAGATGCTCAGCGTGTGGTGATCGGGGCGCTCGTAGAACGCTTGGCCTGCGCTGTTGGTCCACTCCGCAAGCGACAGTCCCAGGTCGACCGAGCCGGAGCGCTGAAGGCATGCGCCGGATCGTGAGAGCGCTTCTTTAACTGTCAGACGGTGTTGCTGTTCCATGATCCATCGGGGCCTCGTCTCACGAGTTTGAATGGGACGGCGCAGCCGATCAATAGGATGAGAGGCAAAAAACCCAAGAATATACAATGCCTCCGCGGTCTGCGGCATAGACCCGGCTGTTCGGCTCGGTATCGATCCTCCCATTGTCGTTGACGGAGTGAAAGACCATGATCGGCCTCTGCTATGCTTTAACCGTGCTGATCTGGGGCACCACCTGGATCGCCATCAAGAACCAGCTTGGCGTCGTTCCGATTGAAGCGTCGATCGCCTACCGCTTCGCCCTCGCCGGCGCGATATTATTTGCAGGCCTGACGATTGCGAAGAGGCTTCAGCCCATTCCCTTGCGCCATCATCCCTATGTGTTCCTGCAGTCGATCTGTCTCTTTTCCTGCAATTTTCTTTGTTTCTATATCGCCGAAACCTTGGTGCCGAGCGGCATTGTTTCGGTGATCTTTTCGGCTGCGACAATCTTCAATCTTGCCAATGGCATGGTCGCATTTGGCCAGAGGCCGTCGGCGCGCATTCTCCTGGGCGCGGCCTTCGGCGTTGCCGGCATTGTCTGCCTCTTCTGGAACGAAGCTGCCGCCGCCGCATTCGACCGCAACGTGGTGATCGGCGTGATGCTTGCACTCCTTGGGACATGGTTCTTTTCGGTCGGCAACCTGGTGTCCGTACGCAACAGGAAGCACGGACTGTCGGTCACTTCGGTAAACGCATATGGAATGCTTTACGGTGCGGGCATCGTCTCGGCATTCGCCGCCATTCGGGGTGTCGAATTTACCTTCGATCCTTCAGCGTCCTATGTCGGTTCTCTCCTTTATCTCGCGATTTTCGGCTCCGTGATCGGCTTTACCACCTATCTCACCGTCGTTAACCGGCTAGGAGCAGCCAAAGCCGCTTACATGACCGTCCTCTTTCCCATCGTTGCCCTGACGATTTCGATGTTTTTCGAAAATTATCAGCTCGGCCCATTGGCAGCTCTCGGGCTCTGCGCAGTGCTGGTTGGAAACGTGCTGGTTTTTTCACCAACGCCTCGACTGGCCGTTTTTGTCAGGCGCTTTCGTCTCTGATGTCAGGACGAATTTCCTTTAACCCTCCTCGAAGCGTCTCTGCCGGCCGTTTCATCGCGCGCCGGGTGCGGTTCACGTTGCAGGCAAAACGGTCGGTTCAGCTGGAAGCGCTGGAGGCCGGCGCCACGGATTTTTGGCCAAGCCCTTCGACCCGAGGGAACTGCAAGTTATCATGAAAAATGGGACGGAACCGGCTATCCCAAGGGCCTGTCCGGCGACGCAATCCCCATCGAAGGACGTATCGTCGCGGTCTCCGACGTCTTCGAAGCGCTCTGCTCCGATCGGCCGTGTAACAGGCCTCGCCGGTCGAGCAGGCTTACGCAAGAATCATTGCCTGCAGCGGATCTCATTTCGACCCGCCTGCATTGCCGCTTTCCGGCGCACAGCGGCCTCAAGCGTCTGAGCGCCACCATCATCCGCTACGGAACCGGCGAACATAAAGAGGCGGGGTTTTGCCCCGCCTCATCAGCTATCAATTTTGGATGCACCCGGTTAGTGGCTGTCTTTGCCGACTGCGTTTCCGCGACATCCCTTGAGGAAGTCGAGGTCGGCGCCGGTATCGGCCCCTTCGACATGCTGCTGATGCAGGAAGGCATAACCCGATGTCGGCAGGTCGTGGTTCGGCTGCCATTCGGCCAGCCGCCGCGCCAGTTCCTCGTCTGATATGTCGAGATGCAGACGACGGTTCGGCACATCGAGCTCGATCATGTCGCCGTTTTTCACGACAGCGAGCGGGCCGCCGACCGCCGCTTCCGGCGAGGTGTGCAGCACGACGGTGCCATAGGCCGTTCCGGACATGCGGGCGTCGGAAATGCGCACCATGTCCAGGATGCCCTTCTTCAGCACCTTCGGCGGCAGTCCCATGTTGCCGACTTCGGCCATCCCTGGATAACCCTTCGGCCCACAGTTCTTCATGACCATGATGCAGTTTTCGTCGATGTCGAGATTGTCGTCGTTGATCTTGGCCTTGTAGTCGTCGATGTCCTCGAACACGACTGCCCTGCCCTTGTGCACCAAGAGATGCGGTGAGGCCGCCGACGGCTTCAGCACCGCGCCCTTCGGCGCCAGATTGCCGCGCAGCACGACGATGCCGCCAGAAGAGGTCAGCGCCTTTTCAGCCGGCAGGATGACGTCCTCGTTCCAGTTGACGACCTCCTTGACCTCGTCCCAGACGGTTTCGCCGGAGACCGTCAGCGCATCCTTATGCAGCAGGCCGGCCTCGCCGAGGCGCTTCAGCACCACCGGCAGGCCGCCGGCATAGAAGAACTCTTCCATCAGGTACTTGCCCGAGGGCATCAGGTTGACGATTGTGGGAACGTCGCGACCGCAGCGGTCCCAGTCGTCGAGCGATAGATCGATGCCGACGCGGCCGGCAATCGCAAGCAGGTGGATGACGGCATTGGTCGATCCGCCGATCGCCGCATTGGTGCGGATGGCGTTTTCGAAAGCCTGTTTCGTCATGATCTCGGAGGGCTTCAGGTCATCCTTGACCATCTGCACGATCCGGCGGCCGGTCAGCTGCGCCATGACCTTGCGGCGGGAATCGACGCCCGGGATCGCGGCATTGCCTGATAGTGCCATGCCGAGCGCCTCGGCCATGGAGGCCATGGTGGAGGCGGTGCCCATGGTGTTGCAGGTGCCCGACGAACGGCTCATCGACGCCTCAGCCTCGAGGAATTCGGCCTGCGTCATCTCGCCGGCCTTCACCATTTCGGAGAACTTCCACAGATGCGTGCCCGAACCGACACGCTCACCGCGGAAATAGCCGTTCAGCATCGGCCCGCCGGTGACGACGATCGAAGGCAGGTCGCAGGAGGCAGCACCCATGAGCAGCGACGGCGTGGTCTTATCGCAGCCGACCAAGAGCACGCAGCCGTCCATCGGCTGGCCGCGGATCGCTTCCTCCACCGCGAGTGCGGCGAGGTTGCGATACATCATCGCCGTCGGGCGGAAAGTGTTTTCGGATGCCGAGAATACCGGCACCTCGAGCGGGAAGCCGCCGGCCTCCCAGACACCCGCCTTCACCTTCTCGGCGAGTTCGCGCAGATGGCCATTGCACGGCGTCATATCAGACCAGGTATTCAGGATGCCGATGACCGGACGGCCATCGAACAGGTCATGCGGATAGCCCTGGTTCTTCAGCCAGCCGCGATGGTAGATCACGTCGCGGCTGGTGCCGCCGTACCATTCCTGCGAGCGCAGCTTGCGCGGCCATTCTGCTTTCTTCTTCATCGTCTCTGTCCTTCAGGATATCCCCTGACCGCCTCGTACGATCAGGGTTATCGCGCTTCGTCTCAAGCCAGCGTGTAGGCGGTCTTGACGGTTGTGTAGAATTCGGCGGCGTACTTGCCCTGCTCGCGCGGGCCGTAGGACGAGCCCTTGCGGCCGCCGAAGGGAACGTGGAAATCGACGCCAGCCGTCGGCAGGTTGACCATGACCATGCCGGCCTCGGAATTGCGCTTGAAGTGCGTCGCATGTTTCAGGCTCGTCGTGGCGATGCCGGCCGAAAGCCCGAACGGCGTGTCGTTGGCGGTCGCCAAGGCCTCTTCGTAATCCTTGACCCGGATCACCGAGACCACCGGTCCGAAGATCTCCTCGCGCGAAATACGCATCTGGTTGGTCGCTTCGGTAAACAGCGTCGGCTGCAGGTAGAAGCCGGGCGTCTCGCGGGAAATGACTTCGCCGCCGAAGGCGAGTTTGGCGCCTTCCTTTTTGCCGATCTCGATATAGTCGGTATCGGTTTTCAGCTGCCGCTCGTCGACGACGGGACCGATATGGGTGCCGGCCTTGAGCGCATTGTCGACGACCAGCGTCTTCAGCTTGTCGGTCAGCGCCGCGACGAACTTGTCGTGGATGCCTTCGGTGACGATCAGCCGTGACGAGGCGGTGCAGCGCTGGCCGGTGGAGAAGAAGCCGGAATTGGCGGCGGCTTCGACGGCGACGGACAGATCGGCGTCGTCGAGCACGACCATCGGGTTCTTGCCGCCCATCTCCAGCTGGAACTTGCGGTTATGCTCGATCGAGGCGGCGGCGACGCGCCGGCCGGTGCCGGTGGAGCCGGTGAAGGTGATGCCGTGAACGTCCGGGCTTTCGAGCATCGCCTGGCCGACGACAGATCCCTTGCCCATGACGAGGTTCAACACGCCCTTCGGCAGGCCGGCGCGGTTGAGGATGTCGACGATCGCCCAGGAACAGGCCGGCACCAGTTCGGCCGGCTTGAAGACGACCGTGTTGCCATAGCAGAGCGCCGGCGCAATCTTCCAGGCCGGGATAGCGATCGGGAAATTCCACGGCGTGATGATGCCTATGACGCCGAGGCCCTCGCGGGTGATTTCGACACCGATATTCGGGCGCACGGAGGGGATGACCTCGCCGGCCAGCCGCAGGGCTTCGCCTGCGAAGAATTCGAAGATCTGCGAAGCGCGGATCACTTCGCCGGTGGCCTCAGGCAGGGTCTTGCCTTCTTCACGGGCAAGCAGCGCGCCGAGCTCGTCCTTGCGCGCCATGATCTCGTCGCCGGCCTTTTTCAGGATGACGTGGCGTTCCCAGATGCCGGAGCGCGACCAGGCCGGGAAAGCCGCTTTGGCGGCAGCGATGGCGTTCTTGGTGTCTTCGGCGTTGCCGTCGGCATAGAGGCCCACGACTTCGTTGGTATCGGACGGGTTGATGTTCTTCGTCGCGTTGGTGCCGACCCATTCGCCGGCGATCAGGTTTTGATAAATGGTCATGGGCTGAATGAGCCTCCTTTACCGTTTATGAGAAATCAGAGCTGCCTGACGGCAATCTCTTCTTCGGCGGCCACCTTCAGCGGATTGCGCAGCGGCAGGCCGAATTCGGCGACTTCGATTTCGAAGACATCGCCCTCTTCCGCCTTGATGCCGTCGGCGAAGGAGAGTGTTGCCGTGCCGAACATATGGACATGGACATCGCCCGGAACACGGAAGATGCCGTACTTGAAATGGTGATATTCGAGATTGGCGAAGGTGTGCGACATGTTCGCTTCGCCCGATAGGAAGGGCTTTTCGAAGATCACCTTGTCGCCGCGCTTGATGCGCGAGGTGCCGCGGATGTCGTCCGGGGCGGCGCCGATACGGATTTCCGGACCATAGGCGGCCGGGCGCAGTTTCGAGTGGGCCAGATAGAGATAGTTGATCCGTTCGGTGACGTGGTCCGAAAACTCGTTCGACAAAGCGAAGCCGATGCGGAAGGGCGAGCCGTCCTTGGCGATGACGTAAATGCCAGCCATTTCAGGCTCTTCGCCGCCGTCGAGCGCGAAGGAGGGCGAGACCAGCGGCGCGCCGGGGGCGGCAGTGCCATAGCCGTTGCCCTTGTAGAACCACTCGGGCTGGACGCCCTTTTCGCCAGCCTTCGGCTTACCGTTCTCGAGGCCCATCTTGAACATCTTCATCGAGTCGGTCAGCGTTTCCTCGGCCGCCTCGCTGGTCTTCTTGTGCATGGAATCGCGGGTGGCGGCGGAGCCGAGATGCGTGAGACCGGTGCCGGTCAGATGCAGGTGGGCAGCGTCCGGATGGGTGATCGGCGGCAGGAAGCGGCCTTCCGCATAGACCTTTTCAAGATCGACGGCATCGCCGTAACCATGCGCCTCGATAACCGCGGCAAGCGACTTGCCGCCGTCGGCGGCTTCCATTGCCAGCGCATAGACGCTGCCGGCATTCTTCACCGATCTTGCAGCGCCGCCCTGCTCGCGCACGGCGACGACGATCTCTCCGTTGGCACCCTTGATCTGGGAAATAAGCACGACTTCGATCCTTCTCGTTCCAGTGAAGACTTTCAGAAAAAGCTCCGCCTGTCCGGCTCCATCAGGAGCCGGAATTGATCATTCATATGACTGCGAATGCCTGGGCTGCGCTTGAGCGCTCAGCCCTTGTTCTTGTTGTAGACGTCGAAGAACACGGCAGCGAGAAGCACCGCGCCCTTGACCATCTGCTGCGAGTCGGTGCCGAGGCCGTGGATCGACATGCCGTTGTTCATGATGCCCATGATCAAAGCGCCGATGACCGCACCCGTCACCTTGCCGACGCCGCCCTGGGCCGACGCGCCGCCGATGAAGCAGGCGGCGATGACGTCGAGCTCGAGACCGAAGCCGCCCTTGGCCGTCGCCGAGTTGAGGCGCAGCGCAACGATCAGGCCGGCGAGACCGGCGAGCAGGCCCATATTGGCGAAGGTCAGGAAGGTCAGCCGCTCGGTGTTGATACCGGAAAGCTTGGTCGCCTTCTCATTGCCACCCATGGCGTAGATGCGGCGGCCGATGGTGGTGCGACGGGTAATGAAGGCGTAGGCGGCGACGAGGGCGAGCATGATCACCAGCACGTTCGGGAAGCCGCGATAGATCGACAGCTGGAGGCCGAGCCCCAGAATGGCGAGCGCGACAATGATGTTCTGGGCAAGGAAGAAACCCATGGGCTCGACGTCATTGCCATGTTTCTCGTTCGACAGCCGCTTGCGCCATGCCATATAGAAGAGGGTGACGGCGCCGATCACGGTCAGAATGATCGAGGTCGAGTTGATGCCGCCCATATCGAACAGGTTCGGCAGGAAGCCGATGCTGATCAGCTGGAACTCCGGCGGGAAAGGACCGATGCTGGTGCCGGTTCCCGAAGCCGTCATCACGAACAGCGTCAGGCCGCGGAAGACCAGCATGCCGGCCAGCGTGACGATGAAGGCCGGAATCTTGTGATAGGCGACGAAATAGCCCTGGATGCCGCCGACAAGCGCGCCCATGGCCAGACAGACGACGGCCGCAACGACATAGTTGACATGCCATTGCACCGTCATCACGCCGGCAATGGCGCCGATGAAGCCGACGACGGAGCCGACCGAAAGATCGATATGGCCGGCGACGATGATCAGCAGCATGCCCAGCGCCATGATGACGATGAACGAGTTCTGCAGAATGATGTTGGTCAGGTTGAGCGGCCTGAAGAGAACGCCGCCGGTCGAAATCTGGAAGAACACCATGATCGCGATCAGCGCGATGAACATGCCGTATTCCCGGATGTTGCCGCGAACGTAGTCTCCGATCGAGACGACACGCCCTTGCTCAGCGATGGGTTGGTTGATCGGCGTCATTGTTTCTTCTCTCCTGAGCGCATGATGGCGCGCATGATGGTTTCCTGGCTCGCTTCTCCCTTCGGCAGTTCCGCAACGATACGCCCTTCATTCATGACGTAGATGCGGTCGCAGGTGCCAAGAAGTTCCGGCATTTCCGACGAGATCATCAGAACGGCTTTGCCGTCAGCCGCGAGCTGATTGATGATAGTATAGATTTCGTATTTTGCACCCACATCGATGCCGCGCGTCGGCTCGTCGAGGATCAAAACATCGGGATCGGAGAACAGCCACTTCGACAGCACCACCTTCTGCTGGTTCCCGCCGGAAAGATTGACCGTTTCCTGGAAGATGCTGGAAGAGCGGATGCGCAGCTTCGAGCGATAGTCGGACGCTACCCGGGATTCCTTGACGCTGTCGATGACCGACGCATTCGACACCGCCTTCAGATTGACGAGCGTCGTATTGTGCAGGATCGTGTCGTTGAGCACGAGGCCGAGCTGCTTGCGGTCTTCGGTGACATAGGCAAGACCGGCGTCGATCGCCCGGCGCACGGTGCTGACATCGACCGGCTGGCCATGCATCAGCACATCGCCAGAAATCTTGTGCCCATAGGATTTGCCGAACAGGCTCATGGCGAATTCGGTGCGCCCTGCCCCCATCAGACCGGCGATGCCGACGACTTCGCCCTTGCGGACGGTGACGTTGATATCGTGCAGGACCTGACGGTCGCGGTGCTGCTGGTGATAGGCGTTCCAGTTCTTCACTTCGAGAATGGTTTCGCCGATCGGCACCGAACGCGGGGGATAGCGGTCTTCGAGATCGCGGCCGACCATGTTGCGGATGATGATGTCTTCGCTGATCTCGTCGGCGTGACAGTCGAGCGTCTTGACCGTCATGCCGTCGCGCAGCACGGTGATCTGGTCGGCGACCTTGCGGATTTCGTTCAGCTTATGGGAAATGATGATCGAGGTGATGCCCTGCTTGCGGAATTCCATCAGCAGCGTCAGCAGCGCGTCGGAATCGCTTTCATTGAGCGAGGCGGTGGGCTCGTCGAGGATGAGCAGCTTGACGCTCTTCGACAGCGCCTTGGCGATCTCGACGAGCTGCTGCTTGCCGACGCCGATGTCGGTTACCAGCGTGTTCGGAGATTCCGACAGGCCGACCTTCTTGAGCAGCTGCTTGGTGCGGTTGAACGTCTCGTCCCAGCTGATGACGCCGTTCTTGGCATTCTCGTTGCCGAGGAAGATGTTCTCGCCGATCGACAGCAACGGCACCAGCGCCAGTTCCTGGTGGATAATGACGATGCCGATTTCTTCGGAATCCTTCAGGACCTTGAAGTTGCGCGTCTCGCCTTCATAGACGATGTCGCCGTCATAACTTCCGGTGGGGTAGACGCCCGATAGGACCTTCATCAGGGTCGATTTGCCGGCCCCGTTTTCGCCGACCAATGCGTGAATTTCACCCTTGCGAACCTTGAGGTTCACGTTCTCCAGCGCCTTGACGCCCGGGAACGTCTTGGTGATGCTCCGCATTTCGAGGATGGTATTGTCCATAGTCAAAGTTCCAGCGCCGTGAGCCGCCAAGCGGCTTGGCGATCATAAAATCGAAGACCGGAACCCGCAAGCGCGGGTTCCGGCCTCCTGCTTAACGTCTTACTTCAGCTTGTCTTCAGAGTAGTAACCGCTGTCGACGAGGATCTGCTTGTAGTTGGTCTTGTCGACGGCAACCGGCTTCAGCAGGTAGGACGGAACGACCTTGACGCCGTTGTCGTAGGTCTTGGTGTCGTTGACCTCAGGCTCCTTGCCGGACATGACGGCATCGACCATGGCAACAGTGACCTTGGCGAGTTCGCGGGTGTCCTTGAAGATCGTCGAGTGCTGTTCGCCAGCGATGATCGACTTGACCGACGGGATTTCAGCGTCCTGGCCGGTGACGATCGGCAGCGGCTGAGCAGCCGTACCGTAACCAACGCCCTTCAGCGAGGAGATGATACCGATCGACAGACCGTCGTAAGGCGACAGAACGGCGTCGACCTTGGCGTCGGTGTAGTTAGCCGAGAGCAGGTTGTCCATGCGGGCCTGGGCCGTTGCCGGATCCCAACGCAGGGTGCCGACCTTGTCCATGCCGGTCTGGCCGGACTTCACGACGAGCTTGCCCGAGTCGATGTAGGGCTGCAGGACGGACATTGCGCCATCATAGAAGAAGAAGGCGTTGTTATCGTCCGGCGAACCGCCGAAGAGTTCAATGTTGAACGGGCCCTTGCCATCCTTGAGGCCGAGGCCGTCAACGATGGAGCCAGCCTGCAGAACGCCGACCTGGAAGTTGTCGAAGGTCGCGTAGTAGTCGACATTGCCCGAATCGCGGATCAGACGGTCATAAGCGATGACCTTGATGCCGGCGTCATGAGCCTTCTGCAGAACGTCGGAAAGCGTCGTGCCGTCGATCGAAGCGATGACCAGAACCTTGGCACCCTTGGTGACCATGTTTTCGATCTGCGAAAGCTGGTTCGGAATATCGTCGTCGCCATACTGCAGGTCCGTGCCGTAACCGGCAGCCTGGAGCTGCTTGACGATGTTGTTGCCGTCGTCGATCCAGCGGGCCGAAGCCTTGGTCGGCATGGCAATGCCGACGGTGCCCTTGTCGGCGGCCATTGCCGGTACAACGAACGAAGCGACGCCGAAGGCAGCCGCAGCCATCAATGAGATAATGGACTTCATTTCTCTCTCCCTTGTTAATAGAGCAGCGGACGAAAAATCGCCCGCCCCGAAACTGTGGCAGGTTCCGTATTGGATAGTTACTTCAGATGGTGAGAAACGAAGTAGGTCTCCTCCACGATCTCACACGTGTTGAGTGCCAACCAGCACACGGCGGCAAACTGGTATGGATTCCTATAACTGTCAAATAGAATAAGTGGTAAAGTGCATAACAATTTTGGTATATCGTTAAAAAGTATTACTTTTGATGGAGCGCAGCGAGGAGGCTGCAACCATGACGATTGTTTCAGAGCCCATTTCGATGGATCATGTCGATATCCACAGCGATAGTTTCGGCAATGACAGCCTTTTACGTGCAGGACTTAAGCTGAATCACCTGCGGATGATCGTCGCAATCGAAGATAGCGGACAGATTTCCGCAGCTGCGGAAGTCCTGAACATTTCGCAGCCCGCCGCATCGCGCATGCTGTCCGAAATGGAATCGATCACCAAGACTCAGCTCTATGAACGCGTCGCCCGCGGCGTGGTGCTGACGACCTTCGGCGCAGCACTTGCCAGACGCGCCCGGAAGATCCTCCTAGAGCTGCGCGAGGCGAGCCGCGAGATCGGCGAACTGAAGAGCGGCAAGGGCGGCTCGGTCTTCATCGGCGCGGTGACGGCGCCGGCCATGAGCCTCGTCGTGCCGGCGATCAACCGGGTGCGCAAGGCCTATCCCGGCATCGAGATCAACATCCAGGTGGAGACCAGCAACGTGCTCGCCCGCGAGCTGCTCGCCGCCCGCCACGACTTCATCATCAGCCGCATTCCCGACGATCTCAACCCGCGCCTGTTCGAGGTGACGGAGATCGGCATCGAGCGCGCCTGCCTGATCGTGCGCAGCCGCCATCCGCTGCTGAAAAAGAAAAAGATCAGCAGCCTTACCGACATCAAGGATTACGACTGGGTGTTCCAGCCGCCGGGCACGCTGCTGCGCCGGACGATCGAGGATATTTTCCTGTCGCGCGGCGTGGCGCTGCCGGAAAATATCGTCAACACCTCGTCGCTGCTTCTGACCTGCGCCATCGTCTGCGGAACCGATGCGATCGCTCCTGTCGCCACCGACGTCGCCCAGTTCCTCTCCAGCCAGAGCGCCAGGGCTTCCGACGTGCGCATGCTGCCAATCGATTTCGACATCAACGTCAAGCCTTACAGCCTGATCACCGCCAGGGAACGGGCGCTGCCGCCGAGCGCAAGGCTGCTCTATGACATCATTCTGGAGGAGAGCCTGAAGCAGGCCGGCTGACGCGGCCCGCAAGCCCGGCGCCATCTTGCCCGTCTCTAATGCGCGCCGGAGCAATTCCAGCAAAGGGCGCAGCGGTTTTTGCGTCCGGGAATTGCGTAAAAAATTAGAGCACGTCGGGTGTTTCGAAGAAACGGAATGCTCTTGAGGATGCGGGATGCTGTTCGGACAGTCGGTATTTCAATCAGTGCTCGAGCGGCTGAAGGCCGAGGACGAGACGGTTGAGGAGGCCGAAGCGCCAGCCAGCCACCGTGTGGCAGGCCTCGGCACCGGCTTTGCTTTCGATGTCATGGAGGGCGTCTCGGTCGCCTCGCAGCGGATCGGCGAAGCCTATTTCGACAATCTGGATCTCGACGCCGCCGCCGGGTTCGTCGAGAAACCGGCGCCTTTGCCGGAACCAGAGCCCGCCATGCCCGACCATCTCACCCGCACGGCGCCGCAAGAGGTTGCCACCGAACTGGCGATCTCGGCCGCCGACACGCCGTTGACGCTCAGCGAGAAGCGCCGCGCCTTCGCCCGCGCCAATCATCCCGACGGTGTCGCCCTGCCCTTCCGCGACAATGCGACGAAACGGATGATGCTGGCCAATCTGCTGATCGACGAGGCGCTGCGGCGATTGAGCCGCTGACTAGTCTTGGTCTGCCTGCTTGGTGGGCTTTTCCGTGGATGTCTCCGCCGGCTCTTCGTCTTCATCTGCCTCAGGCTCGGCCGCAGGCTCGACGGTCGCCGGCTGCGGCTTGAAGGTCCAAAACAGCATATAGAAGGAATAGGCGCCCGCCGCGGCCGAAAGCACCGCCCAGAAGGGATCGCCGCCGACAATCTCGAACGCCGCCCAGCCGAAGCAGACGGCAACGATGGCGACACGCACCCAAAGGCGCCGGTATGCCGGATGGTTCGGATCAATCAGTTGCATCTCTGCCCCGCGGTCGGATATGTCGCACATGCCCCGGCATGCGCCGCGCTTGTCTTTAGTTCGAATCTTGCAAATGTGAAAGAGCCCGCGGGCTTGACGTCGCGTGGAGAAGATGGAATGAAAATTCCAGATTTTGGGTAATTCGGTTTATTTGTTCCGAATTCAATGGAGGTTGCTATGACAGTGAGATTTGGTCTTCTCGGCGCCGGCCGCATCGGCAAGGTTCACGCGAAAGCCGTCAGCGGCGACGCCAATGCGACGCTCGTCGCTGTGGCCGACGCCTTTCCGCAGGCGGCCGACGCCATTGCTTCGGCCTATGGCTGCGAGGTCCGCACCATCGAGGCGATCGAGGCAGCCAAGGATATCGACGCCGTCGTCATCTGCACGCCGACCGATACCCATGCCGACCTGATCGAGCGCTTCGCCCGCGCCGGCAAGGCGATCTTCTGCGAAAAGCCTGTTGATCTCGACGTCGCCCGCGTCAAGGCCTGCATCAAGGTGGTGGAAGAGACCGGCGCCAAGCTGATGGTCGGCTTCAACCGCCGCTTCGACCCGCATTTCATGGCGGTGCGCAAGGTGATCGACGACGGCAAGATCGGCGATGTCGAAATGGTGACGATCACCTCGCGCGACCCCGGCGCCCCGCCGGTGGATTATATCAAGCGTTCGGGCGGCATCTTCCGCGACATGACGATCCACGATTTCGACATGGCCCGCTTCCTGCTCGGCGAAGAGCCGGTCTCGGTGCTGGCAACCGCCGCCGTCCTCGTCGACAAGGCGATCGGCGAAGCCGGCGACTATGACAGCGTCTCGGTGATCCTGCAGACCAAATCCGGCAAGCAGGCCGTCATCTCCAACTCCCGCCGCGCCACCTATGGCTACGACCAGCGCATCGAAGTGCACGGCGCCAAGGGCATGGCCTCGGCCGAAAACCAGCGCCCGGTCTCGATCGAAGTCGCAAACGGCGACGGCTATACCCGCCCGCCGCTGCATGATTTCTTCATGACCCGCTACACCGAAGCCTACGCCAACGAAATCGCCGCCTTCATCGCCGCGATCGAAAAGGGCACGAAGATCTCGCCGTCCGGCGCCGATGGCCTGGCGGCTCTGGTGCTCGCCGATGCGGCGGTGCAGTCGGTCAAGGAAGGCAAACTGGTCAAGATCGGCTGACGCATCGACTCGATCGAAATCGATCGCAAGAAAGATGCGCCTTCTTTAACAGATCTATCATGAGATGGCCGGGCACTCGCCCGGCCACTTTGCGTTTGTGGCAAGGGCCGTTCTCTACGCGGCGTCATCCTCGACCTTATGGTCTGACGGGGAGAAGCAACACACCTAACGAACAGAGGGATCGCGGCATGTCTCTTCTCCCCGCAGGCGGGAAGAAGGCGGCGGCAGCCGGATGAAGGGCTGTTCGCCGGCCTTCTCCTCGTTCTTTAAAGGGCGGCCTTGATTTTCTCGGCGACATCGGCCGGGACCCATTGCGACCAGGTGCTTTCGTCTTGCTGGAGGAAATGCTTGGCGCCGTCTTCGCCGGTGCCCTGGTTCTCCGTTTCCCACGCCATGATCTTGCCGACGGTGTCGTTGCTCCAGCCGCGTTTGTTGAAATAGGCCATGACTTCGGGGCTGGTGCGATCGGCAAATTTCTTGGTGACGACCGTCATCACCTTGTCGACCGGCCAGTCGGCGACCTTCGGGTCGGGGCAGGCAAGGTTGGTGATGCAGCGCTTCCATTCGACGGGATCGGCCGAACCATTCTGCTTGAGCTTCACCAGTTGATATTTGCCGAGCAGCGCCGTCGGCGCCCAGTAATAGGTGATGAAGCCCTGCTTGCGCTCATAGGCCTTGGCGATGGCGCCGTCGAGGCCGGCTGCCGAGCCCGGGTTCATCAGGGTGAAGCCCTTATCGGCCGCCTTGTAGGCCTTGAACAACTGTGTCGTCACGACGGTCGCGCCCCAGCCTTCGGCGCCATTGAAGATCACGCCCTTGCTCGGGTCTTCCTGATCGGGAAAGAGGTCGGGATGGGCAAGAGCATCCTCGACGGTCTTGATCTCGGGATGGGCGTCGGCCAGATATTTCGGGATCCACCAGCCCTGAATGCCGCCGTCGGGAAGGGCCGGAGCGCCGAAGACGATCTTGCCTTCCTGGACGCCGCGCGGAACGATCTCCGGCAGCAGGTCGACCCAGGTTTCGGATGAGACGTCGGGCTCGCTCTTCTCCACCATCGATGTCGTGGTCGGCACCGTATCGCCGGGAACGGTCTCGACATTGCAGCCGTAACCGTTTTCGAGGATGAACTTGTCGACGAAGGTCAGCAGTTCAGCGCTCTGCGCATTGTGCACGGCGAGCACGACGTCGCCGCATTCAGCGGCATGAGAAAGCGATGCGAAGCCGGCAAGACCGGCCAGCAGGCATGTGTATGCAAGCAGTTTTTTCATTTTCGTTCCCTCTTTTTGCGGCGTCGATAAGACAGGGCGCCGCATCCCTGTTTAGAAGTAGCTTGCCACCGGCTCGCCGAGCACATCGAGGCGGGGTGTAATGCCGAGGCCCGGTGCTGTGGGCGCGGTGACCCGGCCATTGCGCACCGTAAAATCGCCGTCGGCGGTCTTGAGCTTGACGATGTCCCGGCATTCGAGCACGCAGCGCAGGTTCTTTTCCGGCACCGTCTGGCCGAGATGCACGATGGCCGCGAAGGCGACGTCCGAGCCCGCCGTTTCCTGGACGCTGACGGTGTAGCCGGCAGCGACCGAGATATCGCGATGACGGCGGCCGCGGGTCAGCCCGCCATTCTTGGAAATCTTCAGGCCGATGCCTTCGGCGGCGTCGTCACTGAGGAGCTGGGCAATCGCCGCATCATCCGTCGCCAGTTCGTCGAAGATGATCGGCACATCCGTGCGCCGGCGCAGCGACATGCATTCGCGCCAGGTCGCGCAAGGGGCCTCGAGCACGAAATCGAGCCCGGCCGGTAAGAGCCGCAGCATGCGCAGCGCGGTCTCCACCGCCATGCCGCCATTGGCATCGACGATGAAGAATTCGCCCGGCCGCTTGTCGGCGAGCGACGCGGCAATTCTGGCGGCATCGACAGCCGGCTCGTCGCCGATCTTGACCGAATGGGCGAGGTAACCGAGCTGGCGATGCTCGGCGACACGCCGGCGCATATCGTCCGGGTCACCCATATAGATCGACGAGATCACCGGCATCTGGACATCGGTACGGCCGCCGAGCAACTCGCAGACCGGCAGGCCGACCGATTTGCCGAACAGATCCCAGCAGGCAACATCGAGCGCGGTCTTGGCATGCAGATGTCCGAGCAGCGCATTGTCCATGGCGTCATTGATGCGATCGACGCGGCGCGGATCGAGCCCGATCAGGCTGGGCGCGATTTCCGCAATGCCGGCGCGCACCCCGAGCGCGTGAGAGGCGATGTAGGTCGAGCCGAACGGCGTGCTCTCGCCCCATCCTTCCAGCCCGTTCTGCGTCGTGATCCTGACGATCGTCGCATCGAAGCTTCTATATTCCCTGCCGCCCGACAGGCGGTAGACGCCGCCCGAATAGGGCAGGTCGACCTGGAAGACATCGATTTTTTCGATTTTGAGTTCGCTCATGTGCTTCTTATTCCGGGATGGCGTCTATTCGGGGATCACGAGGACGAGCTTGCCGGCGATGCGCTTCGACAGAAAATCGCGCTACGCCTCGACGATATCGCTCAAGGGGTAGCTCTTGCCGACGAGCGGCCTGATTTCGCCGCGCTCGACATAGGAGACGAGGTTTTCGAAAACCACGTCCTCCTGGAAGGTGCAGCCGAAGAAGGTCAGGTCCTTGAGATAGAGGATTCTGACATCGAGCTCGACGAGCGGCCCGGCGATGGCGCCGGCAACGGCGTATCGTCCGCCCTTTTTCAGGGCGTCGAGCAGCTCGCCGAAGGACGGACCGGCGGCGACGTCGAGCACGACGTCGACCGACTCGTGGCCGATCCCGGCGACGATGCTCTCGCCGCGCGAAAGGATGCGGTCGGCGCCGATCGCCAGCAATTGCGGGGCTTTGTCCGGGCTTGAGATCGCCGTGACGATCGCGCCCCGGCGTTTCGCCAGCTGGACCGCCGCCGAGCCGACGCCACCGGAGGCGCCGGCGATCAGGACGTGCTCTCCGGCGCCGACGGCCGCCCGGTGCAGCATGCCCTCGGCTGTGGAATAGGCGCAGGGCAGCGACGCCAGTTCGACATCGCTCCAATCGCAATCGATCCGATAAGTTTCGCGCGCCGGCGCCACCGTATATTGGGCAAAGCCGCCATCGCATTCCGAGCCGAAGGTCCAGCACTCGAAGGGCCGATAATCGGTATAGGAGCGCAGCATGTTGCGCACCAGCACCCGCTCGCCGATCCGGCCGGGATCCACACCCTCCCCGACCGCGACGATACGCCCGCAGCAATCTGCCCCTTGGATGCGCGGAAAGGCGAGCGGCACGCCGGACCAGCTGGCGTCGGCATCCTGCGCCGACTGGAAGCCTGTTGCCCCGCCGCTTTCCGTGCCTGTTGTCACCGCCTTGGAATACCAGCCGATGCGAGTGTTGATATCGGTGTTGTTGACGCCGGCCGCAGCGACGCGGATCAGCACCTCGCCGGCCTTCGGCCGGGGAAGCGGAATGTCCTCGCGATATTCCAGTTTCTCGAAACCGCCATGGCCGGTGAGGAGAACGCCCTTCATCCGGTCCGGCAGCCTCTGCGAGGCCTGTTTCGACTTTGATGTCTCGATGTTCATGTCTGTTTGGGACCTCGAAAAACAGCCTTGCCAAATCGCCGGATAGGCGCCTTCTCCTCGCGACAGGCTGTCGATGGGTCCTATGAAAGCGGCAGGCAGGCCTTGAAGACAAGGCCCATAAAAATCCGCCATGTGTTGAGTTAAACTCAAGACGAGTGGGTTTGGCTGTGTTATCATGGCGGAAATATCAACGCCGCGCCGACAGGCGCTAGGGATGGATGGGGGAAGATCAATGGTTCGCCGCTTCTATGGTCTGCCATCCCTGACCGCGCTTGCCACTTTCGAGGCCTCGGCCCGGCACGGCAATTTCACCTTGGCGGCAGCCGAGCTCAACGTCACGACAGGGGCCGTCAGCCGGCAGATCAAGTCGATCGAGCAGGAGCTCGGCGTCGCTCTTTTCCTGCGCACCGGCAAGGGCGTGATGCTGACCGCGCCGGCCGAGGATTTGTACCGGGCGCTGGCAACCGGCTTCGCCAGGGCATCCGAAGTCGTCAATTCGATCAAGCAGGGAAACAGCGCGCGCAACGTGACGATTGCCTGCAGCGACGTGTTCGGGACGATGTGGCTTATTCCCCGGATGCCGGATTTCTGGCGGCGCTTCACCGACATATCGGTCGATCACCTGATCGGCGACAACTTCAAGACCTTCCGCCCATCGCAGCTGGAGCTGCGCATCCGCTACGGATCGGGAAAATGGATCGACGAGGCGGCGGAATTCCTGTTCGACGACTGTCTCTATCCGGTCTGCAGTCCGGGTTTTGCCGAAAGGCATGCCGGCGCCTCGGCCGCCGATCTTGCCGATCTGCCGCTGTTGAACGTCGAGTGGGTCGAGCCCGGCTGGACCGGCTGGGAAGAGGTGCTGGCACGCGGCGGGGTGCCGTATCACGCCGCCAGCGGCAGACGCTTCGGCAAGTTCAGCGTCGCGCTCCAGGCTGCCATGGCCGACCAGGGCCTGGTCGTCGGCTGGCACCGCATGGTCGGCCCCCTTGTGGAAAAGGGGGATCTGGTGCGCTTCACCGAACTGGTCGTCCCCGACCCCGGGGCCTATTACCTCACCTGGAACAGCACCCGCGCGCTGCCTGCCGCTGCGCTATCGCTGCGCGACTGGATCAGGATGCTCGCCGAAGAGGAAAGACGGACGCCGATGCCTTTGGCGCGGCCATTCTCCTAAAACCGTCCGGATGGTTGCTTGCTTCATGTGCGGCCTGAGCTCACCGTCAGAATCGTCAGCGGTTGCCGACACTCCGGCGTCCTCGGGCTTGAGCCGAGGACCTACGCCGCATCCAATTGCAGTCGTGGCGTGGATCCCAGGCTCGAGGCCTGGGATGACGGAGAGTGGGGGTTGCGGTTGCGTCAAACTCGCCGTCGGTAGGGTCGGATCTGCCGCTAAGTCTTTGGTGGGGCGAGCTATCTCCAACGACTTTAACCCCACCCGCCGTCCTGCTCGGGCTTGACCCGAGGACCCACGCTGCATCCACCGGCAGTCGTGGCATGGATCCAGGCTCGAGGCCTGGGATGACGGAGAGTGGGGGTTGCGTTTGTGCCAAACTTGCCGTCGGTAGGGTCGGATCTGCCGCTAAGTCTTTGGCGGGGCGAGCTATCTCCAGCGACTTTAACCCCACCCGCCGTCGTCCTCGGGCTTGACCCGAGGACCCACGCCGCAGCCATCGGCAGTCGTGGCATGGATCCCAGGCTCGAGGCCTGGGATGACGGAGGGTGGGGGTTGCGTTTGTGCCAAACTCGCCGTCGGCGCAGCGGATGAGGCGTTCGGTTCCTGGTCGAAGGCGGTGCCGCGAGCGGTCTGTCATCCTGGTGCCGCCACCCCTCGCCGTCTGCTCCGGAAGCTACCCCATCCTCCGTCCTCCTCGGGCTTGACCCGAGGACCCATGCCGCATCCACTGGCAGTCGTGGCATGGATCCCAGGCTCGAGGCCTGGGATGACGGAGGGTGGGGTTGTGTTTGCGCCAAACTCGCCGTCGGCGCAGGGGATGAGACGTTACCGGGCGGGCGCTATAACAGGCACGCGAAAGCACCTCGCGCCATCCGAAATATCGACAGCCCGTTTGGCGGCAGCGCACCTCCAACCTCTGTCATTCCAGGCCTTGAGCCTGGAATCCATGCCCGCAGCCGAAATGTGTAATCCAAGTCGATACTGCCGAAACCCCTTGTGGCATGGGTGTTTGGAAATATCTTCATGAAGCATCTGCGCACTCACCGCTTTAAATGGGATTTTTTCGACAGGAGGGAACCGCAATATGGAATCGATGATTGAAGTCGGGACTATAAAAGATCTCGAGCCATGGGCGCGGCTTCGCCTTGCGCTATGGCCGCATCACTCGCTTGAAGATCATCGCGCTGAGTTGAGCCGGGCATTTCTTTCGGAAAATGCGGAAGCCGTCGCGTTCATCGCTCGAAATGCTGCGAATGACGCTGTCGGGTTTGCTGAGGCCACGTTGCGGCATGATTATGTGAATGGATGCAGCAGCTCGCCCGTTCTGTTCCTCGAAGGGATTTATATCAGGCCGGTTGACAGGCGAAAGGGTATCGCAGGATTGCTTTGCAATGCCGTTGCCGTTTGGGGGAAGTCGCTTGGGTGTGTTGAGTTTGGCTCTGACGCGCCGCTTGAGAATTCGGCCAGCCACGCACTCCATGCCGCTTTAGGATTTGAGGAGACACAGCGCGTCGTGTTCTTCCGAAAGCCGCTGTAGGCCGGGTTGGGGGTGGCTTTAATCCCCGCCCTGCCCTCCCGAGATCACGATGTCCTGGTCGATCACCGAGAGCGCCCGGTTGAGGTGGCCTTCGAAGACGAGGATCGGTTCGTCTGCCACCACGCGGATTTCCGGCATGCCTTCCATGCGCACGATGTGCGACTGTCCCAGCCCCTCTTCGATGCCCTGGCGCAGCAGGTCATAATAGCGGGTGCCGGGGCCGGTGATGGCGATGGGCATGCGTTCGGTGAGGCTGAGCATGCGCGACAGGCCGTTGCCGAGCGCCAGGCCCGCCTGGCGGAAGGCGATGGTGGAGGTGCGGTGGCCCTGGCGGGCTTTAGCGGCGATCTTGTCGAGTTCGGTGACGGGGACGAATTTTGCCGGGATGGTATCGAGCGGCACTTCGAAGGCGCTGCGCAGGATGGCGTAGAAGCCGGCATAGGCCTCGATGCAGCCGCGGGTGCCGCAGCGGCAGAGGCCGCCACCCGCCATGTGCAGCATGTGGCCGAAATTCGGGGCCGAGATTTCCTGGCCGGTCTGGCCGCCGCGCCTGACGATGCCGAGGCCGATACTGTGGCCGAGCGACAAGGCGGCGAGCGAGCGGAAATCGGCGCCCTTGACGATCTCCTCGCGGGCGCCGAGCGCGGCTGCGACCAGCAGCGTCTCGTTGTCGAGGATGACCTTGGCCTGCCAGTCCGGCCGCAGCACCGATTCGAAATCGATCCGATCGCTGCCGAAGATCGGCGACCAGACGAGGACCGGCTCGGTTGAGTTGACCAGGCCCTTGCTGCTGATCGAGATCAGCAGCACTTTTTCCTGGGAAATCCTGGAGCGCTCGAGAATGCGCGAGAGACCGGCGCGCACGCCTTCAACGAAGCGGGCGGCGCCTGCGGGATCATGCGAGCGCTCCTCGCTGAAGCGGTCGATCAGCTTGCCGGCATAATCCACCAGCGAATATTGTACGGCATCGGACGAGATGATGACGACGATGAGATAGCCGCAATCGCGGCGCTGGCGCAGGAGCACGCGCGGCCGGCCGCGGCCGCTCGCCGCCTGCTGCTCGGATTTTTCGATGATATGGGCGCGTTCCAGATCGGCTGTGATCGCCGAGATGGTGGCCGAGGAAAGGCCGGTGAAATCCGATATTTCGGTATGGGCGAGCGCGCCGTGACGGCGCAGCACGGACAGCACGAGCACGCTGTTTCTCTGCCGGACCAGCTCCGTGCTCGACTTGGTCAGCATGAATGCCGCCCTCTCCTTCCCGCTAAAATTCAAAAGTTAGAGCATGATATCATGAGAAAACCGCTCACACTTTTCGGCATCATGCTTCTCTCCGCCCTCGCTTCCACTGCATCGCCGGCCGCCGTTCCGCAAGAAAAATAAGCTGACGGCCCAGTGTTGACAGCCGAAAAAATCTCTGACATCAAATTTCTCGACTGTCGAGAAAATAATCCGAATTTCCCTCGACAGCTTTTCGCGGTGGCCGGAGGAAGCATGGGCTGGGCCGGTCGCAACTCACTCGGGAGGACATTATGAAGTCTATTTTTAGATTGATGGCAGGCGCGGCCATTCTCGTTTCCGTGCATACCGCGGCCATGGCTGCCGATCTCGTCGTCGGCGTTTCCTGGTCGAATTTCCAGGAAGAGCGCTGGAAGACCGATGAAGCCGCCATCAAGAAGGCTCTCGAAGCCAAGGGCGCCAAGTATATTTCCGCTGACGCGCAGTCCTCAGCCGCAAAGCAGCTGACCGACGTCGAATCGCTGATCTCGCAGGGCGCCAACGCGCTGATCATTCTCGCCCAGGATTCCGACGCCATCGGCCCGGCGATCGAAAAGGCTGCTGCCGAAGGCATCCCGGTCGTCGGCTACGACCGCCTGATCGAAAATCCGGCTGCCTTCTACATCACCTTCGACAACAAGGAAGTCGGCCGCCTGCAGGCCGAAGGCGTCTTCAAGGCGAAGCCGGAAGGCAATTACGTCTTCATCAAGGGCTCGTCCTCCGACCCGAACGCCGACTTCCTGTTCTCGGGCCAGCAGGAAGTGCTGAAGGCCGCGATCGACGCCGGTAAGATCAAGAATGTCGGCGAGGCTTATACCGACGGCTGGCTGCCGGAGAACGCCCAGCGCAACATGGAGCAGTTCCTGACCGCCAACAACAACAAGGTTGACGCCGTCGTCGCCTCCAATGACGGCACGGCCGGCGGCGCGATCGCAGCGCTCGACGCCCAGGGCCTCGCCGGCTCCGTTCCGGTTTCTGGCCAGGACGGCGACAAGGCGGCACTGAACCGCATCGCTCTCGGCACGCAGACGGTTTCCGTCTGGAAGGACAGCCGCGAACTCGGCAAGCGCGCAGCCGAAATCGCTCTCGACCTCGCCGGCGGCAAGGACATGAGCAAGATCGACGGCGCCCAGGCTTTCAAGGGCGGCCCGAAGGGCGTGGAAATGCAGTCGGTTTTCCTGAAGCCGCTGGCCATCACCAAGGACAATCTGAACGTCGTCATCGACGCCGGCTGGATCTCCAAGGCTGAAGCCTGCCAGGGCGTCAAGGCCGGCACGGTCGCCGCCTGCAAGTAAGCAAGCTTCGAACGAAATTGCCGGCGCCGCAGCGGAAAGACCGTTGCGGCGCCGGATGCGGATGAGAACTCCGACCACAGAGCTTTCTCCGCCTCGCCGCACCATCGCGGACCTGCATTCCCTGCCGGAAGGGTGTCGCGACGCCACGCCACGGTTTCCGGAAGCATCGCGATGGTCAGTTGAAGAACAGACGAATGACGCCGCCCAGAGTTTCGGGCACGCCGGCGCAGCCGTCCAAACATAATGGGGGAACGGCAAACCCATGGCCGAAATGGTAAAATCAACAGCATCAAGCGGGCCGCGAACGGCGGAAGCCAATCCGGTGACCCGCTTCTTCCGCGCGACCGAGATCGACACGCGCCTGCTCGGCATGATCGGCGCGCTCATCATCATCTGGATCGGTTTCCACATCATCACCGGCGGCCTGTTTCTGACCCCGCGCAATCTCTGGAACCTCTCGGTCCAGACGACCGATATCGCGATCATGACGACGGGCATGGTGCTGATCATCGTCACCCGCAACATCGACCTTTCTGTGGGTTCCGTGCTTGGCCTCTGCGGCATGATCATGGGCGTGACCCAGGCGAAGATCCTGCCTGAGTATATCGGCTTCGACAGCCCCTTCACCTGGGCGATCACGCTGCTGGTCGGCATTGCGGCAGGTTTTCTGATCGGCGCCTTCCAGGGCATGATCATCGCCTTCCTGAACGTACCCTCCTTCATCGTCACCCTCGGCGGCCTGCTGGTCTGGCGCGGCGCGACCTGGCTCGTCACCAGCGGCCAGACGGTCGCCCCCATGGACCAGACCTTCCGCATCATGGGCGGCGGCGCGGAGGGCTCGATCGGCGCCACCTGGAGCTGGATCGTCGGTATCGCCGCCTGCCTGTTCGTTATCGCCAGCATCATCGGCTCGCGCCGGCAGCGCCGCCGCTTCGGCTTTCCGCGCCGGCCGATCTGGGCTGAATATTTCCTCGCCATCCTCAGCTGCGTGCTGATCCTCGGCGCCGTCTCCATCGCCAACAGCTATTACTGGCCGATCAACATCGCCAAGAAATATGCCGAGACCAACAATATCCCCTGGCCGGAGACCGGCCTGGACATTCCCTACGGCATCGCCGTGCCGGTGCTGATCGCCATCGTCGTCGGCATCATCATGACCTTCATTGCCACAAGGCTGCGCTTCGGCCGCTATGTCTTCGCAATCGGCGGCAACCCCGAGGCGGCCGAACTCGCCGGCATCAAGACCCGCTGGGTGACGGTGCGCATCTTCGCGCTGATGGGCGTGCTCGCCGCTATCGCAGCCGCGATTTCCACCGCCCGCCTCAACGCCGCGACCAACTCGCAGGGAACGCTCGACGAGCTTTACACCATCGCCGCCGCCGTCATCGGCGGGACGTCGCTGGCGGGCGGCACGGGCACGATTGCCGGCGCCATGCTTGGCGCGCTCGTCATGCAATCACTGCAATCCGGCATGGTTCTCGCCCATGTCGACACGCCGCTGCAGAGCGTCGTCGTCGGCACTGTCCTCGTCGTGGCGGTCTGGCTCGACACCGTCTATCGCGCCCGTGCCAAGTGAGAGGAGCCCTAGACATGGCTGATCAACGCACTCCCCTTGTGGAACTGAAAAACATCTCGATCTCCTTCGGCGGCATCCATGCCGTGGACAATGCCTCGGTCGATCTCTACCCCGGCGAAGTGGTCGCCCTTCTCGGCCATAACGGCGCCGGCAAATCGACGCTGATCAAGATCCTCTCCGGCGCCTATAAGCGCGACTCCGGCGAAATCCTGATCAATGGCGAGCCGGCCGACATCCGTAATCCGCGCGATGCCAAGAAATACGGCATCGAGACGATCTACCAGACGCTGGCGGTCGCCGACAACGTCGACGCCGCCGCCAACCTCTATCTCGGCCGCGAGCTGAAGACCCGCTGGGGCACGCTCGACGACGTGGCGATGGAAGCTTCGGCACGCGAGGTGATGGGGCGGCTCAACCCCAACTTCAAGCGCTTCAAGGAGCCGGTGAAGGCGCTTTCGGGCGGCCAGCGGCAATCGGTGGCGATCGCCCGCGCCATCCTCTTCAACGCCCGCATCCTGATCATGGACGAGCCGACGGCGGCCCTCGGCCCCCAGGAGACGGCGCAGGTGGGCGAGCTGATCAAGCAGCTGAAGAAGGAAGGCATCGGCATCTTCCTCATCAGCCACGACATCCACGACGTCTTCGACCTCGCCGACCGCGTCTCGGTGATGAAGAACGGCCAGCTCGTGGGCCACGCCCGCACCGAGGATGTGACCAAGGACGAAGTGCTGGGGATGATCATCCTCGGCAAGGTGCCGCCCAAAGCCATCCCCGGCCCCGGCGCCATGCAGATCTGACCGCTGTAAGGCGCGCTCTGCCCCAGACAACCGCTCCGCCGCCCGCAAGGCCGGCGGAGTTTTTCGTTCAATCCCGAGACTGACGAATAAAAACACCCTGCAAACCGCAAGCATCGGTATTTCTGAGAATTTCGCGATTGAAGCCGGCCGCAAGCTAGGCTAAGAACCACCCATCGGACAGGCGATTCAAACCGCCTCAGGCATGCACCCGTAGCTCAGCTGGATAGAGTGTTGGATTCCGATTCCAAAGGTCACAGGTTCGAATCCTGTCGGGTGCGCCATTTTTACTGAAGACTGCCCCATAGCCATGAAATGCGACCCCATTGGTAAGCCCGCCTAGGTTTGCGTCTGGAGCCCTTGGTTTGATAGATTCCCCGCGATAGCTTTGAGCCTAACGTCACCGGCCTGCGGCACCGTTCGGAAATATGCCTTTGCCCTCGGAATGACGCGCTTTTGAGCTGGGGATGTGGCTGCGATAAGATTTCCGCTGGGATCATGTCAGAAGACACCTATGAAGATATCCGACGCGCTAGAGGGCGGAGACTTTCGCCGCCGACACCCACAGAGGGTCTCGCACGGCGTGTCATCATCAAAGTTCCGTCGGCAACACATTTATTAGTTATAGCTGATTGAGCGCACCCAAAAGTAGGCGTAGTGTGATCCCACACCGCTACTTGAAGTGGAGGGCACAGCCATGAGAATGGGAGCTTTTGCGATTGCGTGCGTTGTGGGTTGGAGCTGCGGAACGTCAGCCTTTACATTCGAACTCAATCCAACCGCCACAGCCCGCATGGAGGCCGAGGTTGGTCTCGACGACAAGACGATCGCTTTCCTGAACAGGTTGCCTGCAGAACTTCGAAAGCAGTTCGTCCAAATGCTGAAGGAGTCGCTGCCACTCATCGACAGCAGCGTACAAAGCTACATCTCTCAGATCGACGACGTGATTAGCTCGAACATCGATCAAGCCGCCTGCAGTGCGACGATCCCCGTGAATTTGTTCTTCGATAGGGCGACCGAACTCGTCCTGCCGGGCGACTACAAGTCCAAGCCAGTCGCAACCTTGACGAAAGACCTCGCAGAGGTCGTGAACGGCTTCTCGAGCGGAAATCCACCGAGTGAATTTCGGATCGCTTATTCCGACTTCCTTCACAGGGCGGCAACTACGGCCTGCCAAGTCGGGCTCTCGGCCCCGACGCTCCTGGACATTGTGGGGCTACAGAAGGCGGCCCGCCCCAAGTGGAGGGTGTGGTCACGCCTCGAGGGCGAATGCCAGAACGCGGACGAATGCATGACCTGGCTCCGAACTACGGTGATGGAACGCGTCTCGCAAGCGGATTCGAGGGACGTAGCGTTGGTAACCGCCGACACTCGGTTCGATAAGGTCGAGATGCCCGAGGAGCTTGGCTTTTTTGAAAAGTTGAGCGGCAAATTCCATCCCGCCCCGTACGAAGACGCTTTCGTGGAGCTGTTTTCGATCACCGATGGGATTCGGGTGGCGAAGAAACTTCGCCAGGCCAGCGCTGAAGCTGACTTTGCGGCCGGTGTCGCGCTGATCAACGAGGCGGAGACGAAGCTAACCAAAGCGAAGAAGCAGCTCAGCAACTTGGATCCTAGCAAAAATAACCTCGCGATCAGCAATGCGAAAGCGGTATCGAAGGTCGGGGTAGTGGTGGCCACGGCCTTCGCAAATGCCAAGGACGCATGGCCAGAAATAGACGAGCGGATCGAGCCTGAAATCGTCCGCTATGACGAGCTGGTCAAAGGTGCGTCGAGTGCGATCAAAAGCGCTAAGGCAAATAATACTCAGATCAATCACCGAGATATCGCACGGGATATTCTGCGCATTTTGCAATGAAACTGCGCGAAATATCGGTCCGGCCCCTTTTGAGAGGGCCTCCACGACGGCGTCGGGCGAGCGTTCGAGCAGCTCGGCCAGTTTATCGTCGAGAAGCTCAGGAAGCCACCGAACCGGCAAACGGCGACGACGTCGGTTGTCTGCTGACGATTTTGAACGCGTCCTCGGTCGGGCTGGACCGCACAAACCGATTGCAGAATGAGATCTGGCTTTCGTCGAGCGGGATCGGCGATTCCTTACCTTCTCATCTGCATCCAACGATTCGTATACGAGGTTACTTTCTCTGCCTTGACGCCTAGTCGGCAGGCGCGCCACGTTCAAAGAGGCTCGGATTTACGACTTCATGACTGGGGCAGCAACCTCTACCGAGCCATCCCACCGAACGCACCTCCGGCCTGATCCAGCGCCGCCCTTGCAGCGCTCTCTGGTAAGTCAATCTTGGTCGTAGCTCCACAAGATCTTGACGCCCCCATTGCCGCCATCACCCCGCGCCCGTTTGACCGAGGCGACGACGCGCGCGAGCTCCTCGAACCACTAGCGATTGTACTTGTTGATCACCGCTGAAAGCGCTTTGCGTGCATTGCCTTCAAAGCCAGCGTTTTGCACCATTTCCAACTTTAACCGTTCCATGTCAGGAGCGGTTATCGAACAAAAACCTTGTCCCACTCGATAGATTCTGCCATGCCGCCTATCGATCAGGCCATAAAGCTCGTCAGCCACTAGCTTAGCTTCGTCCCTCGCATCCGGCGACGTCAAATAGGTGGCGAGCACTTCGATCTGTGCGGCGAGGGCCTCCATGAAATTGCGCAGATACCTCAGTTGCTCCATTCCATGCTCGTAGACAAGACGACTGCCGGCGTCGTTGGGGTGCTCGCATGGCTGGGTAACGTAGTAGTACCCCATCTTCGTCGCTTGTTCGATAGACCACATGGTGTTCTCCATCCGATCGAGATGTCTTGAAAACCTCTCCGTGGTGATGCCATCGGCGATCGGATCGCTCGATACCGCAATTTTTCGGAAGACCTGAGCCAGCCTCTCAAAGACGCGCCAATCTTCGGCCATTGCCGGAACTTCCTTTGCCAGGGCCGTTGCTGGCATTGCTGCGACACAAGTGACGGCGAGTAAGAAAGTTCTCCTATCCATAACGCTCCCCCCATCGTTCAAATGGTCCAATCCGGATAAGAAAGAGGTCACTCGACAGCGGACAGAAACGGGAATTCGCCGTTGCGAGCACTAACGCGAGCTATAGATACCCAGTGGGACTTGGATGCTGTCCCCAACAGCAAACTTACCGCAATAGCGTCTCGACGTACATGAGTCCTTCTGCGGCAAGTGCTTGAGGACGGTCAGTCGACAGATGAAACGTCATCCCGTCGACAGAATTACCCAGATCGAATTTCCTGTCAAAAATCCGTTCCCAGCCACGCTGAGCCATCTCTCGTGGGCCATGATATCGGCTGACTTTCTCCATGCCCAGCGCATGGGGGAATGTTACTTCTATGGTGCCGCCGGGCTCGTCGTAAAAAAATGACCCGGCAGCGCTACTGCGGTTCGCCTGCAAGGGTGATGACAGCGCGGTCTGACCAAATCGGGTTGTCGCTCATCCAGACAAACGCATCCGAAGCAATACCGCGCCTGAGCGAGAGCGCCATAGCCGCGACCGCCCTGTCTTTCGTCGTGCAGGCTGCCAAAAGCACCCCCCAATGCCCTTGTGCCCTAACGGGACGCCACAATGCAGTTTTCAGGTCAGCATAGCGGGCCTCCACAAGCCGCGCGTAACGCTGCGCGCCTTGCTCAGTCCTGTATGACGCTATGAAAGTCCAGTACTCGAACCCTGATTCCGCTGTACCGCACTGCAGGTATGAAGTTGCGTATTCTTCAGGAGACGATGTCTCAAACTCCGCCGCAGGAATGTTCGGATTGGCGGCGTCTACGCAGACCCGGTCCTCCCGAAGGATTTCGCCTGTGAAAGCGCTCTGGGTAGAGGGAAACGGGTTCAGCGGGCATTCCGGAAACGGGTAGAGCGGCCAGCTCAGATCGCTGCGATTGCGGGATGATCCCAGTACCCCTTCAGGAAAGAGCTTCAGGAACACTTTTTCCCGCAAATACGGATCAACCCATATCCGCAGGCCCATTTGCCGGTTCTGCCAATAATCATGGCCATAGTTATACCGGCTAGGTCCAGATGCAGGGCGCGCCTGATTTCTGGCGTAAGGCAGCGCGTGAGCCTGCCACTGCTGATTGCCGTCGATGCTGCGAACGGCCCCAAACAAGGCGCTGAAATTGCCTGCATAGGGCGGGTATACCGGCGTTCCGTACCGCGGGGAATGATAGCCGGCCCCGACCTTGTCCGCTATGAGCTGGTTAAGAGCATCCGGCTGCAGGAGTGACAGCTTGGCGAGCACAACAGCGCTATTGAGTGCTGCGAAGGCCGCGGGATCAAGCCGACCATTGGAAAGAGCCACATCAGCATCGACCACGGATGCAACGTCGCTGAACCTGAGCAAATTCTTTCCGGAGGCGTCGCCGCTATAGGCCCCATTCAACCTGTCCCGGTTCGCATTGCTCGGATCCGACAGCAGGTCTAGGAAGTCGCTTGTGGTCTCGTCAGTCAGAAAACCGACAATTTCCAAGCCTGCTTTGCGCAGTTCAGGCTTGAGCTTCTCAACGACCTTCTTCTGCGCTGTACGGCTCGGGAAAACGAGCCACTGGAGTAACTCAGGCAAATCCGCGATCGCATCGTCGAACTTCTGGTTCAGTTCCTCGATGAAATTCTTGACGGCGCAGGTGGCCTCGCCAATCTCGATAGGCGCGGCCGTGTACACAGAGCCGTAGCACGAATACCAATCAGTATACTCGGATAGCGGGTTGCCCTGAGAAAGGAGCATTTTTATACCGGCGCGGTGACTGGCGTCGATATATTTAGCTGTAGCCTGGTCAATATCGCCGAGCCAGTTGTCGATCAGGAATGTTATGCCATTATATTTATCGATGACCTTCTTGATTTCATCGACGATAGCCGTGACCTTCTCGAGTTCGCTGGCAACGCGCTCTTGTATCTTTCTCAGTTCGTCGACGGCTTTGCGCGCGCCAGCGACGATCTTTTCCTGAGCCTCTTGCTCTGCTCTGGCTACATCAACAGCGGCTTGATATGTGCCTTGGGCTACCCCCTTAACCGCTTCCTCTTGCCTCTTCGTGAGGTCATCTATAGTGCGTTTCGTTCCATCGACATTCGCCTGCGCTATTTGTGCGGCCTCGTTGGCTGCTGCGACCTGAGCGTTGAGGCTGGAAATATCGCCCTCAAGCTTCGATATTTCGCCGTTCAGGTTTCCAACCGCTTCCTTGCATTTTTCGACGGCCGGAGGATATAGAAGGGCCTCGCAGGCAAGGTTACCAATTTTCCCGCGTAGATCGCTAATTTTTCCCTGCAGTTCTTTTACTTGGTTGGCAACATTCGCGGCTGTCTGGGCAGCAAAATTGACCGCATCCGCAGCAGCCTTGAGCTGCTCGGCAAGAAGTTTTTCCTGAAACGTCAAAAGTTCAGGATAGTCCTGGATAAGCTTGTTGGCCGCGTCCAGAGCGCCAAGCGCGGCATCTGTGGCGCTCTTCTTGACAGCGAGCAGTTCCTCCGCAGCATTCAATGACACCTCGGCGGCATCCAACGCCGCTTTGCCCGTCGCCAAATCGATTTGTAACTTCGCCTGTTCCTTGAAGCGATCGGCACCAAACGTGGTGATGCTCTCGATCAGGTTCTGTGTCTCTTGCCTTGCAATCCGGACGCCGTTGCGAACTTCGTACATCGCCGTGAGGTGCGCGCCTGTTTGGTCCGCTTTGAAGTTTTGAGTTGCGACATCTTCGTCAAGGATCAGGGTATCGCGAAGAAATTCAGCAGGGGTTCCGAGCGAAGCTTCGAGGTCAATCGCATTGCCTGCGGAATCCAAAGGCGTGGGCGTCAGGGACTCTATGTACTTCTCAAGCAGAAAGTGCCGCCGCTCCACATCCCGCTCCCCGTCGGTGAGCAGGAAGATGTCACCGGCCAACGCATTGACGTACGAATGCGCGAAGATATCGCCCGCCGCATGTGCGACGAAGCCGTAGGAGAATGCCATCTCGGAAGGAGAGGAGGCGCGGCCCACAAGTTGCCTCAGCCAATCATCGGTTTGCCATCCATTAGTGACGCCCGGATGGGTCGTCATCTGGCCGACTATTGGATCGGGAAAAACGTCTGGGCCGAGGTTACCCATCCGATACTGATTCTGATTTGAGCGCAGCGCGTTCAGTATAGGGGGAGCAACCTCATAGGAACTGCCCCCAAGCTCGACTCGACCGTCGTCAAGTGCGTCGTTCAGCACTTGCTGGCCGATCCAGAAATGTGTCTTGAGACTCCAGGCGAAAGCGGAGCTAGCGAAAGCAAGGCTGCTTGCTATTCCGACTGCGGTTGCGAGTGTCATAGCACGGTGCGTCGGAAGCGTCCTGCAGACAAAGGATAAGCCAGCGTCTAAGATCTTCTTCGTCCACGCACTGTAAAACCGCGAGATCGAATGGGAGACAGTCACCCAGCAGGAATTCGATTGTTCTTGAATTTCGATCGGCAGACCCGATTTTTCCGAGCGGCGCACTCCTCCCCGCGTCGAGCGCGATCTAGGCGCAATCGTCTGCGGCACCATACTCGCGTTTCGTGCATTCGGGAAAGACGGTAACCGCATCGCATTCGCCCAACTTAGATGACTATTGCGCGCAAAAGATAACCTAAGGTAGCACGCGACCTTTACCCATTCAATACAATCGACCAAGAATATTTAAGTCGTCCCCAGCAGGCACCCGGATAATACTGCAATAAATCAAGTAAAATTCAAAATTTTATTGTTGTAATGCAGTCACATGATCAGATTCCTATAGTTAATGCGCGAGACATCCGCCGCATTTAGCTAGCCCCAATTGGGTACAGGATTTGTTTTCCATTGGCGGAAATTGGGCACAAAGTGTATCTAGTTTCTGATAAGTGTCTCTGTTCGCACCGGCGTGGTAAGCCAGTGAAGGTTTGCACCAATGGAACCGGGCGGGTCTTCGGGCGCTACGCAAACCGATACCATTTAGCTGGTCAATCAGATTTTGGTCTGACGTCACAGGTGCGCAGAGACTTCGTGTAGGTGAAGTCTATTTGGACGGACAATGGCCTCGCTGCACAACCTCTTTTTGCACCTCCGACGAGGCCTCAAAGTACGTGAGTGACCTGAGTGCGAAAGGACTAAGGCCGGGTTCAGTTTTCCGCCTTCCATGGAAACTCGGCAATTGTGGCAAGGCCGAGTTCCAGAAACTCTACCCACGTGGTGTTAGCTCGGCAGCGCGGCTCCCGCTGCACTGGCAAGAAGGGCAACCGCCTGATCTTGCTTAACGCGCTTGATGTCGCGAACCAATTCTCCAACCGTTATCGCGGCAAGCTTAAACAGTTGATCGGCTCCGTTGGTGTCCAACGTGTCGCGGGGATGCATAAGCGGATTACGATCGAGATCACGCATCCGGTCAAGCATTGCAGCAACTTTTGGGGACGGCTTGGGGGAAGCAGCCGGATCGTCAATTAGCTTTTTCGCTTCGGTTATGTACGCAAACCAGTTCTTGAGTTTTTTTGTATCGACTCCGAACTCTTTCAGGTATTCGTCCATTACCAGCTCGAGACCACGCAACGCGTGAAAACCGCACGATGTCGGAAGATCGAAGGCTAAACACTTACCTGCGCTATTGAACTCGCTTAAGGCAGCTTCAGGCACGTCGCGCCTGTATTCCTCAGGGATGATGCTCGCGCCCTCAGCAACAAGTGCCTGGGTTTTATAAATCGCTATTTGTCCGACTGAATAAATGTCAATGTCGTGACACTCAGCCTCAAACACGCTTCGAAATGCGTCGATCTTTTTCGATATGGCAGAGTACTGCCAATTGTGAACCTCTTCATCGAACTTTTCAGCTGAGTATTTTCCGTCGATGTAAAGGTGTGCC
The DNA here is from genome assembly GCF_002531755.2 of Rhizobium acidisoli. Lineage (NCBI taxonomy): Bacteria > Pseudomonadati > Pseudomonadota > Alphaproteobacteria > Hyphomicrobiales > Rhizobiaceae > Rhizobium > Rhizobium acidisoli. The sequence continues at coordinate 3,049,596 of NZ_CP034998.1, forward strand.
ACTGACCATTCGTTTACCGCAGCAAGCAGCTCGTTGGCGGCGCGTATCGACGTAGTGAAACCGTTGTCGCTTTCGATAAATTTCGTCAACTTGGGGGGAAGCGACATCGTACCGAAGAAAACTGATCCAGCTTTCTGAGAGTCGGCCTGCAAACTCTGCTTCGCACTCTGCAGCGTTTCAGCCAATTCATAGTAGTCGAGAAGATTTACGCGCTTCACGATGCACTCTCCGGTAGACCTCAATTCCGAATAACACAATTTCAACGTGGTGGATATTAACCCCCGATCCGACAGACAGTTATACCCTTGTTTTCACGAAACCGGGGCGCTTATTTGCTCTTACTGCGAACGAAGGCCCCGGACGATAACTCCTGGGAGGGTCCAGACATTTTGCTCCCCCTAGGGGTGCGCCCTCTCGCGACACCTCTCGGATCATCCGGCCGGCGACCGCACAATGCGCTCGGCGCTCTCCCTGTCCGTGAGCGCACTATGCGATTGCGCCTCGAATAGCCCGCATCCTCAACTTTGCCAAGCTTCCCCACCCACTCGTTAGCAATTTGTTGACCATAAGCTGGCTTTACTAAGCCTGATGGATGCGGAGTTCCCGCCAGTCGTCGAGTGTTTTGTGTGAGACGGGATTGTAGGCGTTGAGGTATTCACTGCAAGGTTTGTCAGGCGGAGTTGCCACACTCCTGTCGCGTGTTGAGCGCTTCGCAGCGCAGACCATTCTGCCGGCTCTGTTTGCGCTGCCGGCACTTGTCGGTTCCGCATCATTTGCCTCGGCGGAGGATCGCGCCCTGAAGCTGTTCTTTACCCATACCGGCGAGAAGGCGACGATTACCTATAAGCGCGACGGAAAGTTCGACCCCAAGGGCCTTGCCCAGATCAATCGGTTTCTGCGCGACTGGCGAAGGAACGAGCCGACCCGGATGGATCCGCGGCTGCTCGACCTGGTCTGGGAGGTGTATAAGCGCAGCGGCGGCAAGGATTATATCCACATCGTCTCCGCCTATCGTTCCCCCACCACCAACAATATGCTGCGCAACCGCTCACGCAGCACGGGTGTCGCCAAGAAGAGCCAGCACATGCTTGGTAAGGCGATGGATTTCTACGTTCCCGGCGTGAAGCTTGCGACGCTGCGGGCGCTTGCCATGCAGATGCAGGTCGGCGGTGTCGGATATTATCCGACCTCGGGATCGCCCTTCGTGCATCTCGACGTCGGCAATGTCAGGGCCTGGCCCCGCATGTCCCGGCAGGAACTCGCGCGAATATTCCCGAATGGGCAGACCATGCATCTGCCGGCCGATGGCCGGCCGCTGCCGGGATACAATCAGGCGATTGCGAACTACAAGAAGCGCGTCAGCCCCACCGCGATCCAGATTGCCAGCACCGCTGGAGAAGACGAAGAGGTGGTGGAGTCGGTCAGGCCGAGCGGCGGCACCAGAGACGGCAACCTGGTGACGGCGCTTCTGCCGACGCCGAAAAGCCGGGCAGTGAATGCGCTCGCGCTGCAGACCGGCGCGACCGAGCGGGATGACAAACGCTCCGCCCCGGATCTTTCATCTTTGCAGATTCCGATACCGGCGATGCGCCCGCCTGCCCTTGTGCGGGACGCTGATGTGGACGACGGACTGGAGACTGCGTCGATCGGCCCGATTGCCGCACTTCCTGGGAGACAGATCTCGGCATTGCCTGATCACGCCCGCTTCCATCCCCGCATTGTTGCAGCGGAGGCCTCCAGGCCGAGCGCCAGCATGATCGCCGCCCTGCCCATGACCGCTTCATGGGAAGATCCAGATTTCCTCGGATCGACCTCCGACACGGCGCTGATGAAGTGGGCGCTGCATTCTCCCGGCGAGGCAATGGGATTGAGCGCGCCTCGTCTCTCGCCCCGCACGGTTCATCGTGCGGCTGAGGTCGCGACGTCAGACGATGAGGTCATCCCGGTCGCGGCTCGAGGCCCGTTCGATGCCAGCCGGTTTGCGGTTTCGCCCCCGGAGGGCTGACTTCGAACGTCAGCCTGTGCGCTGCGCCTGAGACAAAGCGGGCGCCCCGACCACATCGAGATCATGGTGATGGGGAGCATGGGAGCGACCTTGCGGTCAGTCGCAGACGATGCCGTAGATTTCGCGATATTGGTCCAACTGTTCTTTCGGGCCGGCCAGCAGCAGCGGGCAAGCGGTGTAGTTGCCCTTCACTTTCCCATTCTCGGTATACATCCAGTCGAAGATATCCGACTTCTCGAATTCGACGCGATCATCGGGCTTGATGTTGCGGATGTACTCAGGCGTATCGCTGAGAAGAGCGGTGAAATGGTCACCCGATGCCTTGATCTGGTAGACCCACATGAATTCCACATTCGGCGCCATCTGATCCGTGGTCAGTGCCACGCCTTTGGCCTTGTCCGTGAAACCGAGCTTGATGCTGTAATTTTCGGTTCCGGCCGGCGGATTTCGCAGTTTCTCGAGGAAGCCGTCCAACTCGCTTTTGGACTTCTCATGCGCTTTGGCCATGGCCGGATCGCCGGGCGCGATCAACTGGACGTTGTCGGTGGCCAGAGCGAGCTCGGTGGGAATGACAAGAATGGATAGGCCAAGCATTGAGAGGATTGAAATGAGGTTGCGCAACATTCGATGGGTCCAAGATTGTTGTTACTATGTGAGGCAACATAGCTACCTCTGGTTGATCTTCAATATCGGCTTGATGCACCTGCGTCGCCGCTGCTTTCAAGCGACCGGTCGCTTCCAGGCCTCATAGTAATTGTCGAAGACGCCATCAAACTGCAGCTTCAACGGCTCCCCTGCATAAAAATCCCTGAACTCCCGCACCACGTCTGCCTGGCGGAGAAATCTGCAAATCGACTGCCGAAATTTCGAGCTTTTCGCTGCCTTGGGCAGACGCGACAACCAATGTCTGTTGGGGCGACCCACCAAACAGCCGGGAACGAGCGCCCAACCCGAAGGCAGCAGATTTTGGGACATGACGGCAAGGAACTGATCCAGTTCCGGAGGCGTGGCAAAGATCAAATCGACGCCATCAAAATGAACTGCCAGGAGACACCATAGCTTTCGTTGAGATGCAAAAGGATGCACGACACGTCGTGGGCGCTTAATCTGCCCACTCGGCGTCATTTCTGGCATCCATCCATACCATCGCGCTCCCGCCCAACCGCTTATCGGTGTTTCAGGAAATTCACGACTGTAAAATAGCTCTGCCGATTTCATCGCCGCACTATGATTGGACAAGGAAGCATGCGCAACGGTGGATCGTCCGGTCCCTCAGGGCGGGTGACATCATCTCGTTGACGCTGGAGCCGCGTTAGCACCGTGTTAGCGCGCACCATCTACTGTCGTGACAACAAGGGAAACCCGGTTATCCATTGCAACCGGGGCAAGCAGAGTAGCGACGAGACCTGAGATGCCGACGGCTGACGGAGGATACATGAAACTGGTTCTAGGCAACTCGATAGTGTCGTGTGCCATCCTGCTATCCAGCGTGGCGGGGCTCGCCGCCTCCGGCGGATGGCAGACGGATGGCCAAGGCACGCGATACTGGCACGTCACGCCACGGCCCGGACAATGCAACATAAGCCAGGCAAAAAACTTGGCGCTGCGGGCCGGCATCTATCGTAGCGAGGTTATCCAGCAGGATGACAATGTCATCGTGCTCAGAGGTCTGGATCAATCGGGCGACCGGCGGGTGATCGGCTTCGGCAACATCAGGGGATGCCCTGAGTTGGATGGCTATGAGGACGGGCATTTCTGAGGGCATGTTCAGCGCGTCCAGCGCCGCCTACAGAAGCTTCTTCAGAACTGTTGCGTATGGATTTCGGCCATAGCGCGACTGAGGTCGTCGATCGGGTTGCCGATCGACGTCTGCGTGCCTTCAAGCTCCTTCGGCATCTTCCAGCCGGGATCAATTCCCTGCATGTTGGGCAGCTCATGCGCAATGCCCTTATGGCAGTCGATGCAGGTCGCCTTGCCCGGAAGCAGATATTGCGTGTGGATCGCCGCGGCTCTCGGCGTCTGTTTCTGCAGGTCCATTGCCACTGCCGAATGGCAATTGCGGCATTCGAGGCTGTCATTGGCCTTCATCCGGGCCCACTCGTTCTGCGCCAGGCCGAGACGGTGCTCCAGAAACTCCGGCCGGGTGTCGATGGTGCCGAAGATCTTGCCCCACACTTCCTTCGAAGCCTGCATCTTGCGGGCAATCTTGTCCGTCCAGTCATGAGGAACATGGCAATTCGGACAAGTGGCGCGCACGCCCGAGCGGTTGGAGAAATGGATCGTCCGGGTCAGCTCCTCATAGGGATTGTCGTGCATCTCGTGGCACGACACGCAGAAATTCTCGGTGTTGGTCAGCTCCAGAGCGGTGTTGAACGCACCCCAGAACATGACGCCGCCAATAAAGCCGCCGAGCGTCAGCACGCCCAATCCGATCGTCGCGGCCGGCGTCGTCAAAACTGACCATGCCCAGAGAATGAGGCGCTTCACCCAAGCGATCATCGTCGTCACTCGCTTCCGGCAGGCTTGAAACCAAGTTCGCTCATATCCTTGAACATGCTTGGCACCAGCGGTTTGATATCAGCCTGGGGAACGTGGCAGGCCGTGCAGAAATAGCGCCGGGGCGAGACATCGGCGATCATCTGGCCGTCCCGCGTCATGTAGTGGGTGACACTGATCATCGGGGCGCCGGAATCCTGAGTGAACTCCCGCTTGTGACAGGAGAGGCACCGGTTGGCGTTGACCGAAAGCTCATAGCCCTCGATCGAATGCGGGATAATAGGCGGCTGGTCGGGATAGGCGCGCATCTGCCGGCGGTCATCGACCACCCATCGCGGCAGGACGGCGGCAGGCTCGGACTGCATGGCCTCAGGCGGCCCCTGAAGCTGGGGGACATTCTGGGTGACGACCTCAGCGATCGATGCCGTCGTGACGAACACCAGCAAACCCGCTGCAATGGCTGTCCATTCGGGTCGTCTCAACCGACGACGGGGAGAATCTTGACCGCGCATTTCTTGAAATCCGTCTGTTTCGAGATGGGATCGGTGGCGTCGAGCGTGACCTTGTTGATCAATTGGCTGGCGTCGAACCACGGGACGAAGATGACGCCGGATGGCATCCGGTTCCTGCCGCGGGTGTCGATCCGGGTGCGGATTTCGCCACGCCGCGAGACGATGCGGACTTCGGCCCCCTGGTTGATGCCGCGTTTTCGCGCGTCGTCGGCATTCATGAAACAGCGCGCCCCGGGGAACGCCTTGTAGAGTTCAGGAACCCGCATCGTCATCGAACCGGAATGCCAATGTTCAAGCACCCGTCCCGTCACCAGCCAGACATCGAACTCGTCGTCGGGCGATTCTGCGGGAGGCTCGTAGGGTGCTGCCAGGATGACGGCCTTGCCATCCGCCTGGCCGTAGAAATTCAAACCCTCGCCGGATTTGACATAGGGATCGTATCCTTCGCGGTATCGCCATTTGGTTTCCTGCCCGTCGACGACGGGCCAGCGCAGGCCTCGAACCTCGTGATAGACGTCGTAGGGCGCCAGATCGTGGCCATGTCCGCGTCCGAATGCGGCATACTCCTCGAAAAGCCCCTTCTGGACATAGAAGCCGAAGGCCTTTGCCTCGTTATTGTCGTAGTCGGCACTGATGTCTTCGAGAGGGTACCGGTCAACTTCGCCGTTGCGAAACAGCACGTCGAAAAGCGTCTTGCCGCGATAGGTCGGATTGGCGTCCAGCAGCTCCGCCGGCCAAACCTCGTCGGTGGTGAAGCGCTTCGAGAACTCCATCATCTGCCAGAGGTCGGAGCGCGCCTCGCCCGCAGCCTGCACAAGCTGGTGCCACACATGCGTCCGGCGTTCGGCGTTGCCGTAGGCGCCTTCCTTTTCCACCCACATGGCGGCGGGCAAAATCAGGTCGGCACTCATCGCGGTGATCGTCGGATAGGCGTCGGAGACGACGATGAAGTTTTCGGGATTGCGATAGCCGTTATAGGTCTCGTTGCTGGTATTGGGCGCCGCCTGGACGTTGTTGTTGACCTGCACCCAGTAGAAATTCAGCTTGCCATCCTTCAGCATCCGGTCCTGCTGCACCGCATGGTAGCCGGGTTTTTCCGGAATCAGGCCGTGAGGGACATGCCAGATCTCCTCGGCATGTTTGCGATGCTCGGGGTTGGTCACCACCATGTCGGCAGGCAGGCGATGGGCGAAGGTTCCGACCTCGCGCGCCGTACCGCAAGCGGAAGGCTGGCCGGTCAGGGAAAATGGACTGTTGCCCGGCTCGGAAATCTTGCCCGTCAGAAGATGGAGGTTGTAGACCATCTGGTTGGCCCAGACGCCCCTGACGTGCTGGTTGAAGCCCATCGTCCAGAGCGACATGACTTTGCGGGCGGGATCGGCATAAAGCTCGGCCAGTTGTTCGAGAAACTCCGGATCGACGCCGGTCATCGCTGCCGTCTTCTTCAGCGTGTAATCCGAGACGAAGTCCTTGAACGCCTCGAAATCCATCGGCTCGGTCTTGCCCGGATCGGCCGAATTTGCGGCCTTGACCTCGATCGGATCATCAGGGCGCAGGCCGTAGCCGATATCGGTCGCGGCGCGGGCAAATTTGGCATGCTTTTCGACGAATGCCTCGTTGACCCGTCCGGTTTGAATGATGTGGTTGGCGATATAGTTCAGGATCACCAGGTCGGTGCCGGGCTTGAAGACGATGGGTATGTCGGCCAGATCCATGCTGCGATGGGTGAAGGTGGACAACACCGCGACCCGGACATGCGGTTGGCCGAGGCGACGATCGGCGACCCGCGTCCACAGGATCGGATGCATCTCCGCCATGTTGGAGCCCCAAAGCACGAAGGCGTCGGCATTCTCGAAATCGTCGTAGCATCCCATCGGCTCGTCCATGCCGAAGGTTCGCATGAAGGCGACGGCGGCAGACGCCATGCAGTGGCGGGCGTTTGGATCGAGGTTGTTCGACCGGAAGCCGGCGCGCATCAGTTTCGTGGCGGCATAGCCCTCGAAGATCGTCCACTGGCCGGAGCCGAACATGCCGATGGCGGTCGGCCCCTTCTCCTTCAGAACGCGTTTGCACTGCGCCGCCATCACGTCGAAGGCCTCATCCCAGCTCACCGGCTCGAACTCGCCTTCCTTGGCGTAGACGCCGTTCTGCTTGCGCAGCAGCGGCGTCTTCAACCGGTCCTGGCCGTACATGATCTTCGAAAGAAAGTAGCCCTTGATACAGTTCAGGCCCCGGTTCACTTCGGCCTGCATGTCGCCGTGCGTGGCGACGACCTGGCCCTGCTTGACCCCGACCATGACGCCACAGCCGGTCCCGCAAAACCTGCAGGGCGCTTTCGACCACTTTATCTCGAGCGCATCGATGCCGCCGGGCACCTGCTGCGCGGCGGCCGGAAGCGTTATGCCCGCGGTCGCCGCGGCTATCGCTGCCGCGTGCGCCTTCAGGATGTCACGACGGGTCAGTTCACCGGTCATCTAAGCCCCTCCGTTTCGACATGCTCGAAAACCATATTCGCGGAGATGACCCCATCGAACAGCGATATGCGCGACAGGCATTCGCCCATCATGCCTGTGCTTGTCCCTTCGATGACGATGACAATCTTGCCGCCGCCATGGCCGTGGACTTCAACGTTTTCCATCATCGCCAGTTGGCCGAGAACGCTCAGCGTCGCAGTGGGCAGCGTCGCGATGACCGCGCTCGATATGTGATAGAGCGATGGCGTTTCAGGCATTGCGGCCCTCCAGTCCGTTTATCCGGGTCGCGATTGCGCCGACCGGACAGATCGCAAGACAGGCGTCGCATCCGGTGCAGAGCGTCTCGTCGATCTCCGGGAGAAACGGCCCGCCGATCCGCGGCCGGAATCGGATTGCATTCTCGGGACAGCTTTCGTCGCACGACCGGCAGGCAACGCCCCGCCTGGACAGGCAGGGTTCCGTCACCATGGCCGTGTGAGGCAAGGATGTTGAAGCGTCCGCCTCGGATGCCGGGTCGGGACGCCCGAGGAGCAGTTGACGGCGAGACAACGCTTTTGTCTGCATGGCGCGCCTCAATGACCGGGAGGACCCGGAGGTCCGAAGACGATTTGCCACATCCAGACGGCGAAGCCGTAGCTGCCGACGACGCCGACTGCGATCACTGGCCAGATGCCGAAGGCAAGGACGAAGAAGGTGACAAGCTCGATCTTCCGCCTGTTCGGCCTCTGCGGGCCCGCAGAGCCGCCTTGGACCGGCTGTAGCATCTCACTTCCTCCCCGCATGTCATCGCCGGCATTTGATGCTGGTCCTGGCGTGCCGAGGATTGCATACCGCCCTGCCTTTGGGCACGTATGTTACGGTAACCAACGGAGCGGATTGCCGATGTGCGGGAGGTTGGGAACCGGAGTTGCGATGGGCAGAGAGTGCGAGCTTGCGACCTGACCGCCGGGAGGCCGACGGATTGTTATGACGCTCTCGAAGGCGGCTGTATCGCTGTCTTCACGGACTCATCGGGCCTAGGCAGAGGGGTCCATGTCTCGGCAAGTTCGGATCACACCCGCCGGGTGCGTCGCGGATTCCTCCACCCCTACTCGCTCTGCCGCAAATTCCTGATCCGGTCGAACAGCACCGCCAGCACGATCGCCCCGCCGATAAACGTTCCCTGCCAGAAGGCATTGATGCCGAGCAGCCCGAGGCTGTTGCGGATCACTTCGATCAGCGCCGCGCCGACCAGGGCGCCGAAGGCGGTGCCGATGCCGCCGGCGAGGTTGGCGCCGCCGATGACGGCGGCGGCGATGACCTGCAGTTCCATGCCGGCGCCGATATTGGTGGTGACGGCGCCGAGCCAGCCGGTCTGGACGATGCCGGCAATGCCGGCCGAGAGCGCCGAGATCATATAGACGGCGACCTTGATGCTGCGCACGGGAACGCCGGTCAGCGTCGCGGCATGTTCATTGCCGCCGATCGCGAAAATATAGCGGCCGAAGCGCGTCCAGCGCAGCACGAAGCCGGTGATGAGCGCCAGGATGACCATGTAGAGAACGGGGTTGGCGATGCCGAAAAACCAGGCGCCGCCGCCGAGCGCGAGCAGCTTGTCATGGTCGGGGCCGAATTGGAAAACGACGGTGTTGTTCGAGGCGACCATCGCTAAGCTTCGCGCAATCGACAGCATGCCGAGCGTCACCACGAAGGGCGGGAAATTGAGATAGGCAATCAGCACGCCGTTGAAGGCGCCGATCACCAGCGCCGTGACGATCGCGGCCGTGATGCCGACCTCGATGGAATAACCGGCATTCATGGTGACCGCCAGCACCATGCTGCAGAGGCAGAGCACCGAGCCGACCGAGAGATCGATACCGCCGGTGATGATGACAAGCGTCATGCCGAGCGCGATGATGGCGACGAAGGTGACGTTGCGGGTGATGTTGTAGAGGTTCTTCGACGTTGCAAAGGAATCGGTGGCGAAGGACAGGAAGAGGCAGGCGAGAAGCACGGCGATCAGCACCCAGAATGTCTGACCGCCGACAAACTCCGCAAGCCGGCTGCGCTGCTTCTGTGCAATCGTCTGGTCCAGTGTCACTGCCATTTCGACCTCTCACTCCAGATGGGGCATTGTTCTCAGCGGTATGTCTCCCGCGGGAGAAGCAGCACCGATCAGACCTGCTCGATGGCGCCCGTTATAAGACCCGTCACTTCCTCAGGCGAACTCGCGGCAATCGCCTTGTCGGCGACCTTGCGGCCGCGGCGCATGACGATCACCCGGTCGGCGACGGTGAAAACATCGGGCATGCGATGGCTGATCAGCACGACCGCAATGCCGCGATCGCGCAGCTCGCGGATCAGATTGAGGACCTCTGCCACCTGGCGGACCGAAATGGCCGCAGTCGGCTCGTCCATCAGCACGATCTTGGCCTCCGACAGCATGGTGCGCCCGATCGCCACCGCCTGCCGCTGGCCGCCCGACATCTGTTTGACCAAGTCGCGCGGGCGGGTTTCCGATTTCAATTCCTTGAAGATCTCGCCGGCGCGCCGGTACATCGTCTTGTAATCGAGGATGCGAAACGGGCCGATGCCGCGGCGGAGTTCCCGCCCGAGGAAGACGTTGGCAGCCGCCGTCAAATTGTTGCAGAGCGCCAGATCCTGATGGACGATCTCGATGCCGTGCTGACGCGCCTCGACCGGACGGTGCATGACGATCTCCCGGCCCTCCAGCCGCATCGTGCCTTCGCTCGGCCGGAAGTTGCCGGCGATCATCTTGACCAGCGTGCTTTTGCCGGCGCCGTTATCGCCCATCAGGCCGACGACCTGGCCGGGCTCGAGCGCGAAGGACACGTCGTTGACCGCCTGGATGGCGCCGAAATGTTTCGAAATATTGGTGAGTTCGAGAACCGCGACCAGCCGACTACCCTCCCCGGAACCTGCAGGCCTGCCTTCGCCGCCGGTGCCGAACCCCGGTTGCCAGTCAGACGCCTGTAATCTCGCTTGGCCGATCTCCTCCCGGAAAAGCGATTAGGGTCATTAATGCAAAAGCGCCAGGAATCGTCAATCAAATGTCCGCTAAATCAGCCCCTCATCACAAAAATCTATTTTGTACGACAAATACAGATTGACGCCGGAAACGCGGGGATATTAGCTGTTACTGGGGAGAGAAGTATGCTGATCCTTGTCACCGGGGCTACGGGCAAGGTCGGGCGGCGCTTCATTACTGGGCTGCTTGACGAGCCGCGATTTTCCAAAGCACGCATTCGCGCGCTTTGTCATAATCGTGTGCTCGAGGAAACCGACCGCATCAGTGTCGTCAAGGGCTCGATCGCCGACAGCGATATCGTGGCAGCGGCGATGGACGGTGTCACCCATGTCGTGCACCTCGCCACCTGCAAGGAAATCCCGGCCGATGTGATGGATATCACCGTCAAGGGCCTGTTCTGGCTGCTCGAGGCGTTCCGCGTCAGCCCCACGGCACAGCAGTTCATCCTGATCGGCGGCGATGCCGGCATCGGCCATTTCTTCTATCGCCATGACGGGCCGGTGACCGAAAAGACGCCGCACAAGGCCTATCCCGGCTGCTACGCGCTCTCCAAGGTGCTGGAAGAGGTGATGCTCGAGCAGTTCGCCATCCAGTACGGCATCAACACCTGCTGCCTGCGGGCGCCGTGGATCATGGAGAAGGACGATTTCAAATACACGCTTTCCTTCGGCGACGATGTCTTCGGCGGGCCGGACTGGAAGACGCTGGTGCCGACTGATGATGCCGAGCGTTACGCGCAGGATGGCACCGTGCCGCTGCTGCGCGATGCCGACGGGCGGCCGCTGAAACGCAATTTCGTGCATGTCGACGATCTGGTCGCGGCGATCCTTGCGGCGATCGACAATCCGCGCGCCAAGGGCGAGCTTTTCAACATCTCGATGGATCCGCCCGTCGATTATGGAGAGGTTGCCGCACACCTTGCCCGCACCCGCGGGCTCGGCTCGGTCGACATCGCAAGCCAGTTCCACTCGAACTGGATGGACAACAGCAAGGCCAGATATCTCTTGGACTGGAAGCCGGTCTACGATCTGGAAAAGCTGATCAATTCGGCTTGGGACTACCAGCGTTCGAAGGAGGAGCCTCGGATCGTCTGGTATCCAGGTTGATGTCGCGGCGGGTGCAGAAGCGCCCGTCTTTTTCAATGGGAGGAAGCTATGAGGAAGGCATTATTGCTTACAGCTGCAGTCCTGGCGCTGACGGCCGGTCAGGCGCTCGCCGCCAAGAAGCAGCTGGTCATCGTCGTCAAAGGCCTCGACAACCCGTTCTTCGAGGCGATCAACCAGGGTTGCCAGAAGTGGAACAAGGAAAACGCATCCGCCGAATATGAATGCTTCTACACCGGCCCGGCATCGACCTCCGATGAGGCCGGCGAGGCGCAGATCGTCCAGGATATGCTGGGCAAGGCCGATACCGCGGCGATCGCCATCTCGCCGTCGAACGCCAAGCTGATCGCCCAGACGCTGAAGACGGCCAATCCGAGCGTTCCCGTGATGACACTCGATGCCGATCTTGCGGCCGATGACGCGGCGCTGCGCAAGACCTATCTCGGCACCGACAATTATCTGATGGGCGCCAAGATCGGCGAATACATCAAGAAGGCCAAGCCGAAGGGCGGCAAGATCTGCACCATCGAAGGCAATCCCGGCGCCGACAACATTCTACGCCGCGCCCAGGGCATGCGCGATACGCTGAGCGGCCAGAAGGGGCTGGCGGCGCTGAAGGGTGAAGGCGGCTGGACTGAAGTGGCCGGCTGCCCGGTCTTTACCAATGACGACGGCGCCAAGGGCGTGCAGGCGATGACCGACATCCTTGCCGCCAACACCGACCTCGATGCCTTCGGCATCATGGGCGGCTGGCCGCTGTTCGGCGCCCCGCAGCCCTATCGCGACCTGTTCAAGCCGATGGCCGACAAGATCGCCAAGAATGAGTTCGTCATCGGCGCCGCCGACACGATCGGCGACGAAGTGGCAATCGCCAAGGAAGGCCTTGTCACCGCGCTCGTCGGCCAGCGGCCGTTCGAAATGGGCTATAAGGCGCCAACCGTGATGATGGACCTGATCGCTGGGAAGAAGGTCGAGGATCCGGTGTTCACCGGGCTTGACGAATGCACCAAGGATACCGTCGACACCTGCATTCAGAAGTGACCTCGGCATCCCATCAATGATGCGGCTCGGAGCGCCCACACGCGTGGGCGCTCCGATGATTATACAGCGCTCGATTGCGCACCGATCCAGTCCGAAAATGCCCGCATCGCCGTCGTGACCGGCCGCGACTGCAGGCGCGTCAACCAGTAGCTGCCGAGCGATATGGCGGCGGCGAAGGGCTGGACGATCGCGCCGGAGGAAAGATGCCTTGTGAACATCGATGGCGGGGCGAGCGCGACGCCGAGCCCCTGGAGGGCGGCCTCCATCATGCCGACGGAGGAATCGAAGACGATGCCGGCATTGACCTGCGCAGCCGGGGGAACCCCTGCCGCCTGAAACCAGCTGCTCCATTCATCCGTCCGGTAACTGCGCAGCAGCACCGCCCCGGCAAGATCTTCAGGCGACTGCAGACGCTCCGCCAGTTTGGGGATGCAGAGCGGCGAGAGCGGCGCTTCGAACAGGCGCTGCGCCTCCGTTCCGTGCCATGAACCGCTGCCGAAGCGGATGGCGAAATCCAGCCCCTCGGCGGCCGGATCGACCCGATTGTTGTTGGTGGAAATGCGGAGATCGATAAAGGGATGCCGGCGCTGGAAATCCGCAAGCCGCGGCAACAGCCAGCCGACGGCAAATGTGCCGACAACGCCGAGAAACAGCAATTCCCGCACCTGCCCGGCTTCGATCCTGTCCAGCGTCGTCGCCATCTGGTCGAAGGAGGCCGTCACCGTCGGCAGCAAAGCTTCGCCTTCCGCGGTGATTTTCAAACCGCGGGGGAGACGCTGGAACAGCGCCACGCCCAATCGCGCCTCCAGGCCTTTGACCTGCTGGCTGACGGCCGCCTGGGTGACGCAGAGCTCGATCGCTGCACGGGTGAAACTCAGATGCCTTGCCGAGGCTTCGAAGGCGCGCAGGCCGTTCAAGGGGAGAAATTGCCGAACCATTCGAGCCCTAGAAATTCTTGTGGCTGCTGCGAGATATCATCATTTGTGATTGAAAAATAGCGCCGTTAAACGTCGTGCCCATGCGCTTTTGCGCTTGTTTTGGCTGCTCTGTCGATTGGAGGATGACGCTTATGAAAAGCGTTGGGATAAGAATATTATCGGCAATTTTGCTCTCGGCCGGCGCTGCCACCAGCGCTTTTGCCGCCGACGAGACCAAGTTGAAGGCGATCACGGATGCGGCGATCAAGCCGATCATCGAGAAATACGCCATTCCCGGCGTTGCCGTCGCCATCACCGCTGACGGCCAGGATCACATCTTCAACTACGGTGTCGAATCCAAGGACACCGGCAGGCCGGTGGCGCCGACCACGCTCTTCGAACTCGGATCGATCAGCAAGACCTTTACGGTGACGCTGGCATCCTACGCGGAAGCAAATGGACAGCTCTCGCTGTCGGACAAGGTCGGCAAGTATTTGCCGGCGATGAAGGGCAAGCCGTTCGGCGATATCGCCCTGATGAACCTGGGCACCCACACGGCGGGCGGATTTCCGCTGCAGCTTCCCGATGAGATCAAAACCGAAAAACAGCTGCTCGGCTATTTCGAGACCTGGCAGCCCTCCTATGCCGCTGGGGCGCAGAGAAGTTATGCCAATCCCAGCATCGGCATGCTCGGCTATATCGTGGCAAAAGCCATGCATGCGGATTTTGCGGCTTTGATGCAGGGCAAGCTGTTTGCCGGGCTCGGCTTGAAAAGCACCTATATCGATGTGCCGAAAGCGCGGCTGGCGGATTATGCGCAAGGTTATAAGCGCAGCGGCGAGCCCGCCCGGATGACGCCGGCCGTTCTCTCAGCCGAAGCCTATGGCGTCAAATCCACCGCAGGCGACATGATCCGCTTCGTCGGCGCCAATATGGGCCTGGTCAAGCTCGACGAAAAACTGCAGCAGGCGATCACCAGCACCCATATCGGATATTTCAAAGCGGGGGCGATGACCCAGGATCTCATCTGGGAGCAATATGCCTATCCCGCCGCGTTGAACGACTTGCTGGAGGGCAATTCCCCCGCGATGCTGAAGACCATGCCGGTCTCGGAACTGCGGCCGCCGATGAAGCCGCGCGGCGATGTGTGGATCAACAAGACCGGCTCGACCAACGGCTTCGGCGCCTATGTCGCCTTCATCCCCAAACAGCGGCTCGGCATCGTCATTCTCGCCAACAAGAACTATCCGAACGAGGATCGCGTCGCCGCGGCCTATCAGATATTGACCGCGCTCTCGGCCGACTGATCGGAAAACAGGCCATCGCCTCCACGGCTAGCGCACGGCATCGCTTCAATTCTGGATCACCCCTCCGGAAATCGAGTCAGACTTTAGCCCGATGCCGAGCCAGCGCCCTCGTGATACAGAAACTCTTGCGATCGACGGGCGCGCCTCGCCCGTAGTCGTTCCGTTGCCGAATGTGGCGGTACTACTTTAAGTAAAACATATGAATAATTAAGATTAATAAGGGAGTATTTTCTAGAATACTTCTAATGAATTGCCACGCCTTAAAGGTGATGCTAATAAACACTTACCTACTCAACGTCATAAGGCGCAATGCAATGAAAAGCGTATTGATTTCTGGCGGGGCTGGATTTATCGGCTCGCATTTGTGCGACAGGCTTTTACTTAGAACCGACGTCGAAAAGCTGGTTGTTGTTGACAATCTCTGGACGGGACTTTTCGACAATATCGCCCACATCCGGGATCCCCGCTTCCACTTCGTGAAGTCGGACGTCGAGACGCTGCGCAGTTCTGAAAAATTCGATGAAATCTATCATCTTGCCTCACCGGCATCGCCGCCATGGTACATGAAGGAGCCGAAGAGGACGATTGCCGCCAATCTTCTCGGGGCATTCCGCCTGCTGGAGCTTTTGAAGAAGGGTGGACGTTTCGGCTTCACCTCGACCTCCGAAGTCTATGGCGACCCGCTGGTGTCGCCGCAGCCGGAATCCTATAAGGGCCAGGTGGACTGCACCGGACCGCGCTCATCCTACGACGAGAGCAAGCGCTGCACGGAATCGCTGCTGTTCGAAATGCAGCGCACCCAGGGGCTCGACCTCAAGGTCGTCCGTCCCTTCAACATTTACGGTCCTCGCACACGGTCCGATGACGGCCGCGCCGTCTCCAACTTCATCACCCAGGCGCTGGCGGGCCGGCCGATCACCGTATTCGGCGACGGCAAGCAGTCGCGCAGCTGGGGTTATGTCGATGACGTCGTCGACGGTTTCGCGCGCTATTTCTGGATCAATGAAACCGACTACAAGGGACCTCTGAACGTCGGCAATGATCGCGAGATTTCGGTGCTCGAAGTCGCGCAATATGTGTCCAAACTGGTCGGCGGCGTGCCGATCGTCTTCGAGCCGTCACCGCCGCAGGACCCGACCAACAGGCGGCCAGACCTGACCAACGCCAATTACGTCATGCCCGAGTGGTCGTGCAAGATCAGCTACGAACAGGGCGTGGCCATGACGCTTGACTGGTTCAGGGACCAAATGAAGGCGCACGCTGCAGAATAAACGAGCATATGCTGGTGGATTTTGGCTCGGCGCATCGGCATAGGCCCGGTGGGGCACCTGAACCTGGCGGTCGGCTGCAGCAGCGTCGGCCGCTACGATTTACTCCTGTTGTCATAGAGTGCTGAACGCAGTTTCGCCTCCATCCATTGGACGTGCTGTTCGATCATATGCGCGTGGAAACTCGGGTTATTGAGAGTATTCAATGTGAAGTCGGACAAATTCGGAGAGGCGCTGATCGGCTGACCCTGCCATTCGGCAAGCGCCACAGGAAGATATCTATGTATTGCCTGGCGGTTCAGCCACGGACGGAAATGCCGTGCGTCCCACGGTTCGGCGCCGATCCGGTGACCCATGTCGCCGACGTGTACCGTCCCATTCATGATACGAGCAGCGAGGGGTCGGCGTTCCGCCAGCATAGCTTCGGCTGCCTCAAGGCCTTGGTCCAGATTGACCTCGAGCACGTCGATTTCATTAGTGGAAGCTGTCGGATCCGGCGGAAGCCGCCAATCCTCGCCTAACACTTCCGCGGCGCCGCGAAGATAATGATATCCATTGCACTGTCGCTCCACCTTTTCATAGAGCCTGCGAAGGCCAGCCTTTTCCAACATTTGGAGGATGCGGGGGCCAGCCTTGACGAGGGGGTCAAGGACAGAACCGACGCGGGTAGCGATGGCCCTTTGCAGACGCCTCTTCCGCCCTTTCCTTCCGGTAAACCGATGGATCGCGAGCAGCCGCTGTATGTCGGGGTGCTTGCGAGCCATCAAGGCATCGGAGCGTCCCTCTTGATACCTGCGCACCATCTTTCCGGTGAGTGTCGTCGTTTGATGTTCGAGATGATAGCCCAATGCGTCAGGAGCAAAACGAATTGGAACTCCTTTTTTGATCAAGCGCAGACCAAATTCGAAGTCTTCTCGTGCCCGGGCGAATTGAGGATCGAGCCCGCCCATTGCATGAAATAGTTCTGCATTCAGCGAAAGGTTTCCTGTCAGCACATCGGTAAAGGCGAACTGATGTCCAGGGCGGGAGACACGCTCGAAATGCCTCGTCCACCACGCGCGCGCGCTGAGGCGGAAGCGATCCTTTGCAATGTGCGGAAGTGGCGGGTACGGGCCCATCACTACGCCTCCAGGGTGGCGCTGATGTTCAACGAAGTGCGCCCGAACGAAGTTTTCCCCCGGCTCAATGTCGTCATCAAGGAAGATCAATAAACGGCCGCTCGCGACCTGCGACCCCGCATTGCGGGCGAGTGCCGGACCGACGCCCGGCAACGTCAGGGTACGAAGCGGAACGCGGATACGAAGCGACGATAGCATTGTCGACGTGTCGTCCTCACACCCGTCCGCCACAACCAGGATCTCGAATGCTGGGGTCCCCTCTCGCTGAGCGTCGAGCTTGCTTAAAAGCGATCTCAGCATGGCAGCACGATTATGCGTTGGTATGATAACGCTGATTTCAACCACGCTTATGCCCTGCCTCCCCTGCTCGCGCCCTCACCCGCGCCCTCAGATATCGAACCGGGCCGCTCACAGCACCTCTGACCTGCGTTAGTGCGTCGTTGTAAGGCAGGCTGAATTGGTGTGTCGGTCGAGCTTGAAACAATCGCCGAAGAAGCCTGCTATACGAACGAAACATGCGAGGGATCGCACGCGGGTTTCCCTCGAACAGGAGGGCCTTCGTCAAGATCGCGAATGATGCAACCTCGTAGCCATACATCTGCTGCTGCAGTTCCTTGCTTGAGCGACGATGGCGGTGCCAGTTCAGAGCCTCGGGATCGTAGATGATCCGATATCCGGCTTCGAGCACACGCCGGAACATGTCTGTGTCGCCACCAGCCAGACTGAGCGTTCCAGCGTCGAGAGCCTCGTCGAACCACCCCACCGCGTCAACGATCGTTCGGCGCAATGCCATGTTGACACCGGCACCCGCATGCCATCCGGTGAATGGGTCCAGGTTATAGGCATCATAGACCTGACGCCTGAAACCACGGCAAAAACCACCAAAATGCTGAAAGGCGATCTGCGAGTCCGTTTCCAGCTCTGCCGCCATGGTAAGGCCGGTTACGGCCAGCACGAGGGGGTCCTCGAAATTGCGAAGCAAGGTTCTAAGCCATAGCGGGTCGGGAACCGCGTCGTCGTCGATGAAGGCGACAACGTCTGCTTCTGTGTTGCGAAGGGCAGTATTGCGCGCGACGTCAAGACCAGGACGCGGTTCACGCAGATATCTCACAGTGTCGAAGCGCCCGACTAAATCTCGCGTGGCCTCGTTCGATGGGGCATTGTCGACGACTAGAATATCAGCCTTATCCGGCATAGCCAAAAGCCCGGTGAGGCAGCGTTCCAGATCTTCGGTACGATCGCGCGTGCAGATCACTACGGACGCTTTCGGCAGCTGACTTGGAGCAGGCGACGGGTCAGGGAGGGCCAGCCGATGTCTCAGCCAGGCTTCGAAGACCGACGAACTGGCCGCAGACAGAATCCTGTCCTTAATTGGCATCTTGCCGCCATCGGTGTCGAAGGCGATCACAGCCTGGCCGCACGGACGACCGGCGACCCGGATCAGCACAAGCGCACCCTGATAGTCATCGGTCGGTTCAAAATCTGGCGGAAGGTCAAGAATATCGATGTCTCGAACCGCAAGGCGCATCAGGAGTTCCGATCCAAGCTGTGCTGACCCAATGAGCCGTGGTCCGGCGAGGTCGCGGTGGGGCGCGACTGCACCTGTTGCCACTGTGTCGGAGGATTCAGCATACCCTTTCTTGGGCCGGGGCCGGTCACGGCGAGAGGATAGACTTCGGCATGGTAATCGTAAACCTGCTGCCAGTCCGCCGAAAAAAGGCCCACCGTAACGCGATAGTCGCCCGGCGCCAGGTCGACACGATCGAGTGTTGTTTCGATGCGCACCGTGTCCGTGTCTACGACAGGGGCGAATTCGGCCAACTTGCTGTCGGTCTCGAAGCAGCACGTATCGTCCGCCGCGTAGATGCCGATGACGATAACGGCGTTGCGATCTCTGGTGGCGCCAACATAGGTCAGTGAAATCGACAGCCGGTCGCCCGCAACGATGGTACTTGTCGGCGTGCTTTGCTCGTTCAGCAACGCTACGGCTGCGATCTGGAGTTCGCCGTTGCCGAACCGGCTGACCTGCGGCACAAGTTCGACGGGCAGTTTCGTAACGGCGAACGGTTCGTGCTGGACGCTGGCGACCTTCGCCTCGACAGCCGAGGTATAAAGCGGGAGCATTTCGTCGATTGGTCCGTAGCCCACGACGCGACCGCCTCTCAGGAACAGCACGTGATCGCAGATTTCTCTTACCTGCGAAACGTCGTGTGACACGAAGAAGATAGTGGCGCCGCCGTTCAGTATCTCCTTCACTCTTGCAATGCACTTCTGCTGGAAGGCTTGGTCGCCTACGGCGAGGGCCTCATCGATAAGCAAGATGTCCGGGCGCACATGGACTGCCACGGCGAATGCCAGGCGCATGCGCATCCCGGTGCTATAACTGCGAACCGGGTTCTCAACGGCCGCCTCCAGTTCTGCGAAGGTTACAATCTCGTCAAACCGCTCGGCAACCTCGGTACGCCGCATTCCTGCGATAACACCCAGCAGGAAGATGTTCTCGCGCCCCGTCAAATCGTCGGTCAGGCCCGCCCCGATGTCGAGCAAGGCGCCAATTCGCCCCCTCACCTTGATCTGCCCTTCGTCGGGACGACCAACGCCGCCGATCAGACGCAGCAAAGTGGACTTCCCGGCCCCGTTTAGCCCGACCACGCCGACAGCTTGCCCAGGCGCAACCGCAAAGCTGATGTGGCGCAGGCCCCAAAAGCTTTTCGACTTTACCACGGACCGTCCGGACAAAAGGTAACCCTTCAAGGTGGTGGAACGTGCACCCCCTTGCGGACGGTAGCGCTTGCCGACGTCATGGACGGTAATGGCGCCTTGTCTCATAGTTCGTCCACGAGGCGTGCGCTGCCACGCTCGACCAGACAGATGCCGGCAATGAGCATCGGCAAAGAAACCAGCGCAGTCTTCCAATAGATATCAACGGGAGGCCACGCGTGTTCGACGAAAATGGCGCGGTAGCCCTCGAGAATCCAGGCCATCGGGTTCCAGGTGTGAATTAACGCCATCGGCTCGCTTGCCTTAAGTGGACTGTAGAACACGGGTGTCAGGTAAAAACCCAGCATCAAAATTACGCCTACCAAATGTTGAGTATCCCGGAAGTGGACATGCGCAACCGCAACAAGATAGGACAGGCCCATCATGAACAGCGCCTGCGCAAGGAAGACGAGTGGAAGTGCGAGGACGCTTAAAGTCGGGCCGCCGGTCTCGATAAACGAGATGACGAAGAGGAGTGGCAGAGCGAGCAGAAGGTGCACTGCCTGTGTGATGACCGCGACAACAGGAAGTATCCCGATCGGAAAGCCCGGCCGGCGCACCAGTTCGCTGCTGCCGGTTATGGAAGTCGTCGCTGCGGGTACCGCAGTGCTGAGCCAACCCCAGGCCAACACGCCGGAAAAGACGAAAGTGGTGTAGTGGGGAATATCTAGGGGCAGGACGTGACGAAAGATCAGCGAAAAAACCAGCAGCTGGCTCAATGGCCGCATCAAGGACCAGCCGAGGCCAATCGCGGACCGTTGATATCTCATCTTCAGATCGCGTGTCAGAAGTTCTAACAGCAAATCGTTCCATTGCAGACAGACGTGGATCAAGGGCTTCCACTGATCACGACGCCAGTATTGGTCCCGTCGTTTCGCGCGATCCAGCGCATCATCCTTGAGATGTTCAGGCATTTAGGCTCACTCTTGCCACCGGTTAAATACACCTTGCCTCAAAGTAGTAAAGATCATCATACTCGCGAACTGACACGGTACACTAGCGTGATCGTTATCGTAGGAAGCAACAATTATGCCGATGGTTTCCATCATTACACCGGCGCATGAAGCGGAAACAACGATTTCTTCGACCTTGGAGAGCCTGATAGCGCAAAGTCATGCCGACTGGGAATGTGTCATCATTGATGATGGTTCAACCGATCGGACTGCTGAGATCGCGGACCGTTTTGCGGCCCGGGATACGCGCTTCCGTGTGCTGCGGCAGGAGCAGAGCGGCGTTTCAGCTGCTCGCAATGCGGGACTGGCACAGGCGAAAGGCGACTGGGTCGTCTTTCTCGACTCTGACGACGCGCTGGCACCCTTTCACCTCGAAACCATGTTGAATCACACACGAGCTTTGCCGCAGGCCGACATTCTGCATTGCGGTTGGCGCCGCCTGAAAGATGGTGCTCCCTGGTGGCAGTCTCACCCCGCGGTGAAAATGGACAATCCGTTTGCCGAAACAGCGCGCTATTGCCCCTTCGCGATCCACGCCGCCTTGCTTCGCCGGTCCCGGCTTGCAGAAATCGGCGGCTTCGATCCAGAGATGACAATGTGCGAGGACTGGGACCTGTGGCAGCGCCTCGCTCGAGCTGGCGCCGAGTTTGCGCCGGTTGAAGGCCTGATGGCTGACGTTAGCGTAGAGGCCGGTTCGCTGTCGTCAAACAGGGTTAAGCATCTCGATTTTGGTCTTAAGGTGATCCGGCGCGGCCACCATTCCGATCCGCGCATTGCCTATCCAGTGCCGGCCCTCGCCCAGGGAATAACACAAGCCGCGTTGGGAACAGCGTGCTGGTATCTCGCGACCTGGCTCGTCGGCGCCACAATAGGTCAGGGCGACAATCCTGGCGAACTGCTTGACCGGGTGGCAGAGCCTATCCCACCTGACGCCGACGCCTACGCGCTCAGCGCAATCATGATGGACGGGATTGTGGTCGGCGCCTTCCCGGGCGAGCCGATTTGGCCCGGACTCTGGTCGAAGATCCAGGACAAGCTTCCCGACCTGGAGGCTTGGTTTAATCGGCATAGTCCCCAAGAAGCTTTTGGTTCGCTGCTGGTTCGTGCACTGGAACGAAAGATCGCCGACCAACTGCCGACCGACGTGCCCGCCACGATCGGAACAACGAGGATACAGCCAATCGATTTGGATCGACCTATCGTCGACCTTATCTTGCCCGGCATTGAGCGGCTGCGCTGTTGCATCTGGCGAGGCCCGACGCTGCTAGGGCAACTGGAGTTTGTTGTCTTCGGAGCAATCGAAGCCGATGCCATACGAAATCGACTTAGGATGATGTTCGGCCTGGAGTTCGACGATCCGACGGACCCAACGGCGGTGGCAGAGGACGGCTTCGTCAATCTTCCTGATCAGGATGACGGGCGCGTCGCCGCCGCCAGCATGGCAGCGCCCAGCCACCGGGGGTAGCTCAACGGGTGCTGAAGCTCATGGCGAAAATATCATATTGGGCAGAAGCTAAGACAGTCGCGGGTTGGGGCAGCAAGGAGGAGCCGGCACCAACACCTGTCGACTCAATATTGGGCGTCGCGCATGCCGGGCGCGCCGAATTCGATCGAATCGTTGAAGAGGAAAGTCAGCGGGCAGTTGCAGCCTCGGCGCAGATGTTAAAGGAGACGCCGTCGAAAAAAACCGGCCCGGCGGGCGATGAGGTGCCGAGGTACGATACGGAGGCGTACTGGGAGGAACTGTTTTCCCAGGTCGATCCTTGGGACTACCGAAACAACTATGAGACTGTGAAATACCTTCAAACACTCTCGGTGTTGGACGATCGGCGCTTTTCAAACGGCCTTGAGCTGGCCTGCGCGGAAGGAACCTTTACACGGATGTTGGCCTCCCGCGTCGACAACCTGCTGGCGACCGACATTTCGGCGTCGGCAGTCGCTCGAGCGGCCTCGCTCCAGGACGATGATTCTGCGGTAGCCTATCGGCAGTTGGATCTTTTGCGCGACGAGCTGGAAGGGCCTTACGATCTCATCGTCTGCAGTGAAGTTCTGTACTATTTCGAGAACAGAGAAAAACTTCGGCAGATTGTCGATAAGATTGCAGGCAGCCTTCGCCCTGGTGGTTGGTTCGTGACCGCCCACGCCAACCTCCTGGTTGATATGCCGAATGAGACGGGATTTGGGTGGCCGCATGAATTCGGTGCGGTCGGCATAGGTGAGATGTTTGACCAGCATCCGGATTTAACTCTCTCGGTTGAAGCCAGGAGTCCGCTCTATAGAATCCAAAGGTTCGAGAAGGTGGAGCACGGGGGCTTCCTTGAGCCGACACGCGTGGAAGTAAACACAGCGCAGCCTTTGCCTCTTCAGGTCGCCAGCCAGGTACGCTGGAGAGGGGGGCAAGTTGTGGAAGCCGCCGCCGACTGGAACGATGTCCCGATCCTGATGTACCATCAGGTTTCGGACGACGGTGCTGAACAGCTGGCTCGATACCGCCAGTCTCCGGAGGCTTTCGAAGCTCAACTGGCCTTCCTGCGCGACGCCGGATGGCGCGGCATGACTTTGGATCGGCTGCTTGCTTGTTTCGATGAAGGTGCCAAACCGCCCGAAAAGACATTGGTTCTGACCTTCGACGACGCTACACGCGATTTCATGACGCATGCCCTCCCACTGCTACATCGATACGGCTTCCCATCCTCACTCTTCGTCCCAACCGGCAGGGTCGGCGGCTCTGCAATATGGGATTCGGCCTATGGATCGCCAGCTCCACTGCTGACGTGGGAGGAACTTGCGGCAGTCGCGAAAAGCGACGTGACGCTCGGCGCCCACGGTGTCCGGCACGTGCGTCTATCTGCCCTGGCACCGGAGAGCCTGTTGCGAGAGCTTGCCGGCTCCAAAGCCATGCTTGAAAAATGCCTGGGTCGGGAAGTGCTGGCGATCGCATATCCGTACGGCGACTTCGACCCCGCTATCCGGGACATAGCCGAACAGTGTGGTTACCGGATCGGGTTAAGCTGCGTCGGCGGCGCAGTGCGGGCGGATGCAGATAAGCTCGCATTGAAAAGACAGGAGGTTTTTCGCGGGATCACCCAGTCAGAGTTCGCAAATCTGCTAGTTAGCTGAGACAAGAATGGGGTGGTCCACCGTCCAACCCGCATCGTACTTTGTTCCTAGAGCAAAGCGATGATTGGGATTTGGAGAGAAATTGGGTTCCTGCCTCAGCCATGATCGAGCCTTTTTTTTGAGGTTCGCCATTGCCTTTGCTCTCGCGTCGACCACAAGCATCTCCGCGGCAATGGGCTTGTCATATCCCGACATGGTAGCCACAAGTCCGATGAGCGCGCGGTATTGGCCTTGTTCAACCGCCCTCTGGGCGAGCCACCGGCCACAGCGGCTTAGGCCTGCCCGGATTGCAAGAACCTTTTCCGGGTGCCTCTTTAGCATTTCATCCGCGACCAGAATCCAGGACCGAAGCATTCGCGCCAAATTGGCTGACATGTTGTCGGGGGTTTGGCGATAGCCGACTAGATGATCCGGCACTACTGCAAAATGCGAGAGTTCAGCGGCTAGGCAGTAGAAGAGATAATCTTCACATCCCTGCGCCTTGCGCTGCTGGAGCGAGGAGTCAAATCCTCCCGTCGCTTCGAGGACAGTCCGCCGTACAAGTGGCGAGCTTCCATTTCCAATGAAGTTTTGAGCAAGTACGTCGTCGAGCACATCTCCCTCGACGGAAACCTCATTGCTCCGGTAAATGACGTAATTGTTGTGGTCGATCATCGCATACCAAGTGTAGACCAGCCCGACTTGTGGCCCCCCTGACTCCAATGCCACCAACTGTCGCTCAATTTTATCGGGTGACCAGAGGTCATCAGCATCTAGGAACGCCACCAGGTCGGCAGAGGTAGAGCGCCAACCCGCATTTCGAGCAGCAGCGACCCCTGAATTTCTTTGCTTCAATACTCGCACGCGCGGATCGATTTCAACGATTTCTTGCGCAATCGCCAGGGTATCGTCCTTAGAACCGTCGTCCACAACGACGATATCGAGCGCGCGATGCGTTTGATTGCGAACGCTGCTGATTGTTTCAGCCAGAGTTCCTTCCGCGTTGTAGGCAGGGATTACAACAGCAACAGTGACTTCACTTCCTGCCGATTTCTTCAAGCTCTCAACTCCGAAATCCACGCCATCGCAAAGATGGTTACGCCAGATGGACGTTTGAGTTTCCATAAACGGAGTAATGGTTATACGACAAAGATATTTCTAGCCAGCAGCTGTTGGTAGTCGATAGATTGCCGCTACAAAAGCGACGCGGCCGCCAAAAAGACGGTTACCATCTACCTGTGAGGAAGCTGACCTGTATCCATCCCGCCTCGCCGAGACCCCGACGAGGGCAACTCCGTTCCGCATCGCTCAGGCCTCGCATTGGGGTGGACCAAACGGTATGCTCAGTCGCGCGATCGGCGTTCTCACCGGCTGAGGCCGCCCGAAATGCGATCCACAGAACTCTCGTCATCATCAAGTTGATACAGGAGGTTCGTTGCGGACCCGGTCTTGCGTGGCCTACCGCGTGCACAAAGGCAAAGTCGCCGCCTGCTCTTGGAAATGATGGTTGGTTGAGAATGCTCGTCGGAGTGAGCTCTCCATTTGGCAGCCATTGAAGGATACTATTCCCGGAGAAACACAATTAAAGTAATTGTATAATTACCCCAATAAAAATCTTAGACAAGACCGAATTTAGCTGCAATCATACCGACGCACTGTGCAAGCATTTCTACCGGAGGACCCGCCACCCACCCCGGCGGGTTCTCTGCTTTGCTTCCCGGACGCTTGCCGCAAATGCGATTGCTCTTGCCTTTGTATCGGCATACAAAAATATTGCTTTGAATAATGATATCACCTGGCAGAGATCTGCCTGATGAGACAAACTCACATTTTTCCAACTGAAAACTGGAGGCCCGCCGCCCGCGCGGGCGATATCGGAAGCTATATTTCAATGGCGAGCCCGACACCTACCTACGCATCGATGTAATTTTACCAACAACCGATGTCACACAGCCGATATCGGAACATGTTAATCACTAATAAAACCACAAAAACCGCAATACAATACATCGCGTGATTATATACGCATAAAATTTACGTCATCTTTTAATTGATATTTAAATACAACCTCCATCTGAAACTTATTATTTAACCTTTTGATAAAAATTTTCTTGAGCACTCCGATTACTGGTCGCAAGTTATTCTGTCTTTAATTACCACCGACCCCGGTTCCAGTTATTATCAGGAGGGCAAAAAGTCAGCTGAAGCCGCTTCCCACCTCGGGTTTCAGCCGCGCCGCTAACTTCGCGGGTACACCGGATGGGGATCACACCCGATAGCTCGGCAGTCGTGGAGATGACCGCGCGCCGGAGCGTAGCCGGTGCGACTTAGGAGCGTCCCGTGACGGCAGTAGAGATATACGATGGTGCAACATGTCGCTAAATCAGATGGTTAGACCGCAGACACAGCGCAGTTCCGCCGGCAGCAGCGGGTCGGTCCGTCTCAACCGCGGCGCATGGGTTCCGGCATGTCCGGCCGAGATACCGGCGCCAAGCCGCGACGTCAGCCTCGTTCGCGATCTTCCGACACGAAACGACCGGCCTTCTTCGAGCCCGTCCCGTTCAACACGCCGAAGGCGTCTTATGGTGCGCCACACCTGTGTCGAAATGGTCGCACCTCGACAGGGAATTAACCCTTCATAAAGCATTTGCTTGCTCAACTTATAATTTGTGTCATGGTCACTGTAAGTAGTGAGGGAGCCGACCTGATGAGTGATATAGCATCGCATATTCCGGAATTTGGTTACGATGAACGCGTGATGATCTGCCGGAAGCAGATCGAGAAGGCGGTTTATCAGTTCATTGCAAATACGAAGGTCGAAGGGTGCGATCCGGCGGAAGTCGCAATGGCCATCGCAGACATTGCCGACGATTACATTTTACTCCTGGCCCAGAAGCGCAATTTGACCCACTGAGATGAGGGATCGGCCGTCGATCGGCCGATCGCGCAGAAGCCATGTGAACGCGAAATCGCGCCGCTTCCCTCCCCGGAAGCAACGCCGAGGAGACCGTAACTCTTCGCTTGTAACCGTCCAGCGGATCGTTTCCGGCAGATCCTGAACAACGCGTCGACCATCCGCAGCCCCAACAAGCCAAACCTCTCCAAACAGCCGTTGAGATGGATTTGCCCAGGCGTGAGCTTGAGCCCGTTATCTCCCGCGAAGGGATCGAATGGTTCCGCGAGCCCCATCTCCATAACAGCACAAACATAACCGCGAAAATCAATGTTGATTTTCCCGGTTATGCCTAAGTTTGAAGGCGTGACGCATCGCGCCGAGCGTTATGTCCTTTGTCTAATGCATATCACCCGGAACGCTGGACACTTCCGGGCGACAGGCATTAGAGCGGTTCAACCGTTATGGAAGCGCAGAACCGCTCCAGTCGTTTGTTTTAGTGACAGCTCACACTCACTTGCGGAACCGGCGAGCTCAATTCGGCCAGTTCCCTGGTGAAGCCTTCCCCCACTTCCTGCTTCACCGCCTCGAGCGCCAGATCGAGGCAATTCGTGGCGAATTGCAGCTTGACATCGTCAGCGACCTGTCGCGCGTAGGCAATCATCCGCGCCAGCGCGATGAGTTCGTTCAGACCATCGTCCGCCCCTTGGTCTGCATTTGCCTTGGCAATCGATGTCACGCCCATGAGCATTTCTCCAACGAATTGAAGCAATGATACGCGCGCAGAAGTGTTTGAGCCCGTGAAAAAAGCGTGACACAACCCTCGGTGAGAATTGCTGCTTTCGATTTACAATGCAGAACGCGTACGGAACGCGGTTGAATGCAGCTTCCAGGGCAGATCGGCGTTCGATCTTATGTCGCGGGCGTCCTGCACGGCTTTCAGCAATTCCAGGGCATCGATGCGTTTTTGATCGACAGAATTCGAAAGAAGCGTCGCCAGCAGCTGCGGACGGTCCGGCTCGGCTATACCGGCGCATTGCTCGACGATCGACCGCCACGTCCGCCTCTTGAAAAAGATCGCGTTTGCCACATCTTCGAGCCGCTCGCGCAGTCCAGCTGCGAGCAGTCCGCTATCGTCCATCGCATCGAGCGTGGCATTGACATTGACGAGCGGTATCGTCAGCGGCTTGCTGCCGAGCGCGCTCGGCGCGTGCATGAGTGCGACGGCTGCATCGTCGACCAGCCGACCGGTGCGATAGCCCTCGAAAATGCGGCCGATCCCGATCATCCCGAACGGATGACATTCTGCAGCCCGCAAGGCGCCCATGCTTGCTGCCCCGAGAACGGCCACGCCAAGCGAGAGAGCATGAAGAATTTCCTTGTGCCAGACCGGTGCGGCATATTCGAAGCCGCCGTCGATCAGGCCGATGACATTGGCGCCCTGTTCCACCTGAGCCAGGACATCACCTTGCATGGCGGGCGGCAGGACGCGGACCGCCTCGCCGGCAAGCGATACCGCATCGGGAAGACTGGGACCTGCGAAAATGATCTTCAAAACCCGATCGCCTTGGCCAGAGCCCTTGTTCCAAATCGCCGGGCGCGCTCCCCCTCCGGATTTTCGAGCTCAGGGATAACGATCTTGACGACGCTAAAGGGAAGCGTGTCGTCGCTGAGGCGGACTCGGATGACCGAAGCGATCCCTCGGTTGCGCAGAGCGTCAAGCACTTGTTGCAGCAGCTCCGTCAGATTCCGTGCCCGATAATCTGCCGCGCCGTCATGGCGCAGGGCGGCAGGCGGTGCGGCAACCGCATCGAAGGCCCGCCGCATCAGCGGCGGAAGGGATCTTAAAAAAGTGGCAGGAGAAATATCGTCCCTGGCGCCGCTGATATAGGTCAGCCGGGATTGCACGGCTTCCGTCACCGCCCGAATGGCCGCCCGCACGGGAGACGGGTGCGCCCCGGTGCCGCCGGTCACCTCGACGAGGCGAATGTCCCTGTCAGCGTAAACATGCCTGGAGCCTGGAATTAGCTCCCCAGGACCCAGCATCGCGGTGAAACAGGGGACCGCGACGTCGCTGGTGATATCGAACAGCCTGAGCGCCAATCCCGATGCTTCGATCATGTCGACCAGACCGTTCAGGGCACCATCCTCAAAGCCGCGGGGATCAACGCAGCCGGCATAGAGATCGGCTTCCCCGCCCACCTGCCAGAGCACCTGAGCGTCACGCTCGATGCGCTCCAGGACGCCATGAAAAATTGCCTCCTCGACACTGTTTCCCGAAGCCAGGCCATCCGACGACATCCAGTATCGCGCGTCCCGCGTCCGGTCGAGCACCACCGCTTCGAAGGGAACGTGGATCTCGTCGCCGCTGAGGATATTGATACCGGCGACCCATTCGGTTTCGTCATCAGGCCCGAGATCGGGTTTATGGACGGCGGTCAGGCAGCTCAACCTGTCGACTTGGTAGCCCATCGCCTGCAGGCGGGAAGAGGATCCGTGGACGCGCTTGACGAAGGGTTCGCCGGCAACGGCCCGTTCGAGGGCCTCCATGACAGTGGATACCTTGGCGTCCAGATCGGTCAGGCCCTTTCCCTGAGCAATCACGATCGACCGCGAATTCGGGGCATAGGCGCACCAGACGGGAATTCCGATGTCATCCAACCCGGTATGTCGCGCAACCCTGGTAATGCCGAACCTGGCCAAAAAAGGTTCGACGCGGGAAAGAGTCTCCCCCGGCGATATGATCCTGTCGGAATAGTGGGCCGGATGGAGGGCTGAATTCATAGCGCACCGACATAGATATGGGCCGACATCAGCAGCCCCTTGATCGGACGGCGGAGCAGTCACCATTCGTCTCGATCAACCGCAGATCGCCGAATGTCTGCAGGTGACGCACCATCCGTCTCAGCCGTTTACAACCGGATCCTGCAAATCACCGTCGATCTCCGACAAGCCGGCAACGGCCAGACTTTTGGCCAATGCCACCAGTTTTTGCCTGATATTCGGATCCTCGATGGCGATGAACGCCTTGTTGAGCGCCAGCCCCTCCTTCGAGGACAAAAACTTGTTCAATTCGCTCGTCTCGCCTTCGATCGGTCCGGAGCCACCGTTCTCGAAGAAAAAGCCGATGGGCACGCGAAGAATCTCGGATATGCGTTGAAGGCGGCTGGCGCCTATCCGGTTCGTTCCTTTTTCGTATTTCTGGATCTGCTGGAAGGTAATGCCCAGAAGTTCGGCCAGACCATGCTGGGTCATCCCGAGCGTCTTTCGCCGCACCCTGACGCGGTTGCCAACATAGACGTCGATCGAATTCGGGGATTTAGCCTTCATGTGAATAAGTCTCCCACTTTATCAGCATGCCAGCCGTATAATGGAGAGTTTAGGCAAAAATGCAACTAAAAGTAAATATTTCGTAAGGATTTTTTTCGGCGCTGCTCACAGTATAAACAACCTGCGCTCGCGCACTGCTGTTCGAAATGACGGCCGCTTGGACACCGCCTCTAAAGAGGCTTTCGAGCCACGGCGATCATCGACTTGGCCAAAACAGGAATTCTTCCGACATAACGAAAACGGACCTTATCGAAGCCGGCATCCAGCAGCAGCATGCTCAGTGTGTTTTTCGACCAGAACTTGATATGCCCATGATCCTTCAGCGGCATGAAGTGATCATCCATTTTCCCCATCGCCGCGAGTGCAAGGTTCTTCAGATAACCGTGATAGGGCGTCGACATCACGGCGACGCCGCCCGGCTTGACAAGATCGTACATCGTCGAGGCGAATGCCCTCGGATCGTAGACATGCTCGACAACCTCCAGGCTGATGACGGCGTTGAACGTGCCGTACTCCCGGGAAAGATCGTCATAGGCCGAGCCGACATTCAGCGGCAGTTCGGGATAATTGATATTGGCCTTGGCAATACCATCGCTGGAAGGATCAACGCCAACGACATAATAACCCTTCTCCGCAAGAGCAGCGGCCGCTCCACCCGTACCACATCCCAAATCAAAGACGTCGTTTTTCGCAGAACCGGCGAAATGGCTCTCAAGCGCGTCAAGCACGGCAGGTAAGATGTAGAAATGCGCGGTTGTCGGCTTGGCATGAACATAGGTAGTTGCGTCTAATTCGACGGACATGTCCCCCTCCGCGATTGCGCGGCAGACACTATCGAAAAATGCGTCCAAAATTTGATGGAATCCGCCAAACAGCAAGGATAGAAAAAGATATAATCTGGAGTTTTATTATTAAAAACAAAAGCTATGCGCGAAATACCAAAAATTCGAACACAGAATGCACAAGCTGATGGAGCATCGCAGAAAATACTTTAAATAATTCAATGGATTCATTGAATTCAGAATATGAGTGAAAAGCAATATCTCAAAGTTACGAAACACCAGACCAGCAGCGACCGCCTTCATGGAGCTAGCAGTGACATTGCCCGTAGCCGCATGAGCGGTTCCTGATTGAATGGTGCTGCATCTTCACCGAATCTGCCGCGCCCATCCTGGTGGTGAGGCATAAAGGCGCCCAATTGCCGACACGAAGCCAAAGATATTTAACGGATAAATGTATACTGCTGGATTTAGACAGCCCGATCGAAATCCTTCTCGGACCGGAGAAGACAAGCTTGCCCGATAATTCGCCGTCCGCAAATGCGAAACAGCCATTGGGAAAACCGACGATTCCCGTGGTCTTCTGGTTGCTGCTGACGATCTCACTGTCACTGGTCATGGGGACGGTGCTTCTTTCCAACGACATGAAACATTTGAAGACGGTGGGCCATTATTTTGGCTTCGATCTCTTTCCCCCTGACGTTACGCCGCCTCCCCCCAAAGCCCTTCCGCGCCCGGCGCCGCCCGCCACTTTTACGCTTCCCTTGCATCTGATCGACCCGCCGGTGGCGCAGACCGTGTCGACCTTTCTACGCACATGGCGAATATCCGGGCCTGCAATGTGTGCAGCTCTGCGCGATGCCGGTATCGAAACCAGCGATTGGGCGGCGGCGAGCTTCAACGCCGATACGTTCGAATGCTTTTTCGAACATGGCGCCAAGCGGGAAAAGGATCAGCTTCCGAGTTCCATCTTCGTCATCGTTCGCGGCGACGCCGCCGGCGTGATCAGCAATATGCGGGTGAAAATCATCAATCCCGAGACGGATCAAAACGGCCAGCTCGATCCCGCTATCCTGCGAATTTTCGAAACCATGTTGCGGCAACCGCAATGGCTGGATTTTCACGAGACGTTGAACGCAATCAAGAATCTGAAGGACGTCAAGGAAGACGGTTTCGGAGCCAGCATCAACTTCGCCCGTGAGGTGCTCAATCCCGACCGCTATAACTTCACGCTGTCGCTGGATGCGACCTCCGGGCCCCAGAAAAGAACAAGAAGCTATTTTTCCGACAGAACATGGCTTCCATCGCCCGACCCAACGGTCGAGACAGACGTGCCGTCGGCACAGCTATCCACGCCTGCCGATGCCGAGGCACCGGCAAGAAATGCGGACCATCCGCGCTAGTTTTGCGGCAACGACATGCGTAAAAGCAAAGAGCTAAAGTGCAAGGAGCGAATCTGAAAGATCGCGACGCACTTTAGGACCTGCCGAGATTATCCGTCGGTTTGTCACGCCATGTAACTTGCATCGTCGTGATGCCTGGCCAGGATCCTGTAAAGCTCTTTCAAACTTTCCGCGCTCGGCCGTTCGGTGCCGTCTCCGCCCGCCAGGCGCCAGAGACGCTCGACATTGAGGTCCTGCGTGACCTGGGCAAGATCATCGCTCAGAGAGCGAAGGGCGACCGCCGATCGACGCAACCGCAAGGATGTTCTGATCAACGCTGCAAACAGGATGACAATGACGCCGACGACGCCGAAGACAAGGGCTGCGAACTGCCGGCCGTCGAGAAGGAATAGATCGTTTCGGACGGTCGCCATAAAAAAAGCGGCATTTTGAAATGCCATATGAAAACAGCTCATCAGATAGCTAAATCAATATTCCATCGCGAGCGCCCTCCAGAACGGTTTATATCTTGGAGCAAGCTGGAAAGTCTAGCAGATACCGACAATATCCCCTAGTTCGACAGTATATTTGAGGTTGCATTACTCTACTGAATTGAAACACAGACCCCGCGATGGATCGTTGCCGGCGAGCTCGGCCCGTTAAATTCCGCCGCGGACATGAAAAAAGCCAACAGTGAGAGATAGAATGAATAGAAGACGTTTCCTCGCCTCGATTCCGCTTGCTCTGTTGTATGCCAGTGCGGGCGACGTCCTCGCACAGGTGGCTCCGGCGAGAGGGTTGCGCGCCGTTGCCGACAGCAAGGCGTTCCGATTCGGATCGGCAATCGACCTGCAGAACATCAACGACCCAATCGCTTCCGGGATCTACACCGACAACGTCAATTCGATAACGCCGCGAAACGAGCTGAAATGGAATGCGACAGAAAAGAGACCGGGTGTATTCAGCTTCAAGAGTGCTGACCTTATGGTTGCATTCGCACGCAAAAACAACATGAGGGTTTATGGCCATACTTTGATCTGGTATCGCGTCCCGGAGTGGGTGTCGGAGATCACCGACGCCAAGACGATTCAGGCGACGATGAACCGTCATATAAAACAGGTTGTCACTCGCTATAAGAACTCGATCGACGCTTGGGATGTGGTGAACGAGCCGTTGGAATATGATGCGCCGGATCTGCGGGATTGTGTTTTCCGACGCCTCCTTGGCGACGACTATATCCGTATGAGCTTCGACATGGCACATCAGGCCAATCCCGGTGCGACGCTGGTGCTCAACGAAACGCATCTGGAGAAAAAATCCGACGTGTTCGAACAGAAGCGCGCCCGCATACTGAAAATCGTCGAGGACCTCGTCGCCCGGAAAACGCCCATCGGCGCGGTCGGGCTACAGGCGCATTTCCGGCCCGGCCTCGACCGAATCGATCCTGAAGGAATGGGGCGCTTCTGTGCGGCGCTGAAGGACATGGGGGTCGGCGTTTTCATCACCGAACTCGATGCATCCTGCCACTTCCTCAACCGCGACAAAGGCTTCACGCCGGCGTCATACGGCGATATTTTCAGTGACGTGATCACCGTGGCGGCCGAGCGTGGCGACTTGAAAGGCGTGACGGTATGGGGCATGTCGGAAAAATACGCCGAGCCCGACGAGAAGGCGGCCGGTCCCGACGCGGCTTGCACGAAACGCGTTAATCTTTACGACGAAAACAACACGCCGAGAAGTGCGGTTGATGGCATCCGACGGGCAATAGAGGCGATGTGATGCGTAAGAAAACAACGGAGACGTCGACAGATTCATGAGAAAAGCCGTTATTTACGTGGAAAAATTTCTGCCTGCCAGCCAGGCATTTGTTCTCAATCAGGCGGTGGCATTTCGTTCCTTCGAAGCTGAAATTCTTGCCGGTTCGCGAATTTCTTCCGCCCATACCAAAAAATCCACGGTTCCGGTTCATGACATCCGTCGGTCTCCAGTTGCGCGGGCCGGTGAACTGCTTCTGAAAATCCCCCAGATCGGCCTTCCCTTTCTCTTTCCCGCGATCGGCAATGCCGATGTTATCCACGCCCATTTCGGCAAGAACGGTTATGTCATCGGGCCCCTGGCGCGCGCCGCCGGCAAGCCGCTGGTCACGACATTCCACGGCTTCGACGCCACCTATGGCGGCGATCCAAAGAAGCCGGGCGGCTTCAACCAGGTGCGCTTTTTCGCCAAGGGACGCCGGGAGATGGCCGGCTGGAACAGCTGGAATATCGCCGTTTCCGATTTCATCCGCGACCGGCTGCTGGCGCTCGGCTTTCGCGCCGATCGGGTCTTTCGCCACCATATCGGCATCGATCTCGACCTCTTCAAAATGGAACCGCGTCCGCGAAAAAAAGGACTGGTGGTTTCCATTGCCCGTTTCGTCGACTATAAGGGCCACCGCTTCATGATCGACGCGCTGTCGCGCGTGGCGGCGACCGGCACCCCGGTCGAATTCGTCATGGTGGGTCAGGGACCGCTGAAAGAGGAAATCGAGGCGCTGGCGCGTCGTTCCTTGCCAAGCGTCACGATCCATGAAAATCTGTCGCAGACTGAGATAAGGGATCTGCTCGCCAGTGCGGAGCTTTATCTTCATGGCAGCGTGACCCTCGACAATGGTCACGCCGAAGCGTTCGGCCTCGCCAATCTAGAGGCGGAAGCCGTCGGAACTCCGGTCGTCGCATTTCGCTCGGGAGGCGTGGGCGAAGCGATCGAAGAGGGGAAAACTGGTTATCTCGTGGAGGAGCGGGATGTCGCAGGAATGGCCGAAGCCGTCGGAAGGCTGCTCAACGACCAGTCCCTGTGGACAGCCTTCAGCGCGCGGGCACCGCTTCTGGTGGCCGAGCGCTTCGACTTACGTCGTCAGACGGGGATGCTCGAGGACTATTACAGTTCCGTGCTAGACGAATTTTCCAGCCGGGGTCGGACTTGATGGTGCAGACAGGAAAGAAGCCGAAGTGGGGACTGAACGTATTTCGGCCGCTGCGGAACAGCATAGTGACGGCCAAGTGGCTCTATTATACGAAATTCTGGGGTATGGACATCGATCCGACGGCGAGCTTTTCCCTAAGCGTCCGGTTCGACAAGACCAATCCGAAGGGCCTTCATATCGGTGCGGAAACCTATGTCGCCTTTGAGGCGGCGATCCTGACCCATGACCTCACGCGCGGGCTCTACCTTCACACGCGAATCGGCAAACGCTGCTTCATCGGCGCCCGCAGCATCATTCTGCCCGGCGTCGAGATCGGCGACGAATGTGTCATCGGCTCCGGCTCGGTGGTGACCAGAAGCGTGCCGCCGCGCTCGCTCGTGGCGGGCAATCCGGCAAAGATCATCCGCAGCGACATCAAGATCATTTCGCGTTACGGACGCATGGCACGCGAAGACGAAGCGGTCTCGCAGATCGTCACGCACTTGCCGACTGGAGAAGCACGATGAAGATGTTTGCCTATCGCGGGAAACACGAGAATTTTGGCGACGAGCTCAACCATTGGCTCTGGGAGCGGCTGCTGCCCGACTTCTTCGATGATGACGAAGGTCAGCTCTTTCTCGGCATCGGTTCGATCCTTTACGACAATTTCGAGCCGAACATGCAGAAGATCGTCTTCGGCTCAGGTTATGGCGGTTATACCAATCCGCCGAAAGTCGACGGCAACTGGACCTTCTATTTCGTGCGTGGAAAGAAGACCGCCGAAATCCTCGGCATCGATCCGAGCTACGCCATCGGCGATTCGGGCATCCTGACGCGCAGCTGCTGGGATGCAAAAAGCATCGAGAAGCGCTACCCGGTCTCCTTCATGCCGCACTACGAAAGCGCCATGTACGGCAGCTGGGACAAGGTCTGCGATCTCGCGGGCATTCACTATATCGATCCGCGCTGGTCGGTGGAAAAGGTTCTGACCGAAATCAGCGCATCACATAAGGTGGTGTCAGAAGCGATGCATGGCTGCATCATATCAGATGCGTTGCGCGTTCCGTGGCGAGCGATCCGCCCGATCGCGCCGGGGAACAGAGCCAAATGGTATGACTGGGCAAGTGCGCTCGATCTGGAGATCGATTTCGACCCGATCGGCCCGTCGAACCTCGTCGAGGTCGGAGCATCGCTGGTGCGGAAAAATACCACCCTGTTGAAGAACATAACGTTCCGTCACCGCCGCATCCGGCAGCTGACCGGAAATTACGTCTTCGGTTCGACAGTCAAGACGTTGCAGCGGGTGGCGGAGAAGCCGGGCCAGCTCAGCACCGATGAGTCGATCGTCAGAGCGCATGAGAGAATGCTGGTCGAGCTGAACCGGCTGAAGCAAGATTTTTCCAAGAAAACGGCAAGCGCCCTTTAAGATCGCAACCGGTTTCGTGACGAGGCAATAAGGCATGATGCTTTTCGACTCCCTCAATGACCTCTGCGCCCGCAAGGGCGAGACGCACCTCAAATGGTCGATATGCTCGACCTCGGGAGCCGTTCGCCCATGAGCAGTGTGACCGACCGACTGATCCAAGGCAGCATGTGGCTGAGCCTGTCCCGCGCCATCGTCAACGGGCTTTCGGCACTCAGCACCTTTGTCCTCGCCTGGTATCTCGTACCGGCGGATTTTGGTCTCGTCGCCATTGCAACGACGATCCAGGTCATCTTGAGTTCGGTCACCGAGCTTTCGCTCAATCAGGCGCTCATCCGCCACGAGTCTCCGAGCGAAACGCACTTCAGCGCGGTTTGGACATTGAGCGTGACGAGAAGCGCCATATTGGCGCTGCTGTTTGCCGCCGCGTCCTATCCGATCGCCGAGTTTTACAATGAACCTCGTTTGACGAGCGTGATGCTTGCTCTGAGTTTCAGCCTGCTCCTGAGCGGTCTCGCCAATCCGCGCCGCGTCATGCTCCAGCGCGATCTGATCTTCTGGCAGGAATTCGTCCTGAACGTCTCGCAAAAGCTCGTCGGCTTCATCGTGACGGTGGCAATTGCTGCGATCTACCAGAGCTATTGGGCGCTTGTGATCGGCACGCTTGCCTATCAGGTGACCAATATCATCGTCTCCTACACCGTCCTGCCATTCTGGCCGCGCATCACCTTCCGCCATGCCCGGGAACTGTTTTCCTTCTCGGTGTGGCTGACGGCCGGACAGATCGTCAATACGCTGAACTGGCGGATCGAGTATCTGCTGATCGGCAAGATGCTCGGCGCCACGCAGCTTGGTCATTATACCGTCGGCAACACGCTTTCGACGCTGCCGACGCGCGAGGCGACGGCGCCGTTGAACCAGACGATTTATCCGGGCTTTTCCAAGGTCCGCAACGATCCGGTCCGGCTTATCGCAGCCTATCAGCGCGCGCAGGCGCTGCTGGCTGCGGTGGCGCTTCCGGCAGGTATCGGCATGGCTGTTGTGGCCGATCCGATGATGCGGCTGGCCTTGGGAGAAAAGTGGGCTCCCGCCATCTTCATCGTCCAGGCACTCGCATCGGTCTTCGCCCTGCAGACGCTCGGTTCGCTCGTCCAGCCGCTCGGCATGGCGAAGGGCCATACCAAGATGCTGTTCATCCGCGACACGCAGATGCTGGTGGTTCGCATTCCCATCATCATCGCCGGCCTGATGATGGCCGGGCTTCCGGGCGTCGTTTATGCGCGTGTGTTCACGGGTCTGATTTCGACCGTGGTCAACATGCTTCTCGTCAAGCGGCTGATCAATCTGCCGTTCTTCCAGCAGCTCGCGGCGAATTTCCGCGCCCTTGCGAGCGTCGCCCTGATGGCCGCCGGCGTCTGGGGATTGTCGCATATCCTGAACACCCCCACCGACAAGCCGGCGCTGGCCCTGCACCTTGCCATCCTCGTCGTCACCGGCGGTATTCTCTATATCGGTTCCAGCTTTGTCCTTTGGCTCGCCATGAAGAAGCCGAATGGACCGGAAACAGAAGTTCAGCGTATCGTCGTCAAGTTCCTGTCAAAAGCCAAGCGTATTGCCGTTCCCAAGTCGGCTTAAAGCTAAAACGAACATTAACAAGTGAGGCAGAATGACCAGC
Organism: Rhizobium acidisoli; assembly: GCF_002531755.2. Lineage (NCBI taxonomy): Bacteria > Pseudomonadati > Pseudomonadota > Alphaproteobacteria > Hyphomicrobiales > Rhizobiaceae > Rhizobium > Rhizobium acidisoli. The sequence goes on from NZ_CP034998.1 coordinate 3,088,103, forward strand.
CTATCCAGATCTGAGCTGATCGCAAAACTCAATGGCATGATCCATGATTGCCTGAAGGACTATGTCTCGCGCGACGAGCCGCTCGCGATCCTAGACTTCCCCGACATCCGCAATTGCGGCGACTCGGCGATCTGGCTGGGTGAGATGGCCTATCTCAACGATCGTTTCGGCAAGCGCCCGGACTATGTTTCCAGACTATACGACTTCTCCGCGGAAGAATTGAAACGGCGCGTTCCCACAGGCCCGATCTTCATTCACGGTGGCGGCAACTTCGGCGACATCTGGGTTGCCCATCAGGATTTCCGTGAAGCGATCATGGAACGTTTCCCCGATCGGCAGATCATCCAGTTCCCGCAATCGATCCACTACAGTTCGGCTGAGCGCATCGAGCAGTCCAAACGGGCAATCGGGCGCCACAAGAATTTCGTGCTGCTCGTGCGCGACGAGGAATCGAAGGAATTTTCCGAGAAACATTTCGACTGCACGGTGCGCCTGTGCCCCGATATGGCTTTCGCCATCGGTGCGCTTCCGGAACGGGCAACGCAAATTCCCGTTCTCGCCATGCTGCGGGAGGATGCGGAACGGGTTGGCGGCACCGATCGCAATATCCCTTCCGACATTCCTGTGGAAGACTGGATCACGGAGTCAAAGCGGAAGGTGAATATCGCCAAGAAGCTTGGAGTAGCTTCGGCCTATCTCGCATTGAAGCCAAGCGAAGTCGCCTTGCGCAGGCTGGACGCGGCTGCGCACAACCGCTTCGAACGCGGCATCAGCCAGATCTCGCGTGCCCGCGCAATCGTCACCGACCGCCTGCACGTCCATATCTGCTCGGTGCTGCTCGGCCGTCCGCATGCCGTGCTAGACAACAGCTACGGAAAGATCCGCCGTTTCATGAATGCATTCTCCGGCGGAACGGATCTTTCCTACAAGGCAACCTCGCTCGAAGACGGGATCGAGTGGGCGCGTCACCAGGCAGCCAATCGGCGTATCGATAACAAAGAAGCCGTGAGCTTGCGGGCTTAAGGGGGTTATTCGATGCCACTTGTCACCTTCATTATCCCGGTCCGACATCAGGACAATGCCCGCGACTGGAGCAAGCTGAAGGCAAACCTCAGCCAGACCGTCGCCTCCATTTCCAACCAGACCAATGGAGACTGGCGCGGGATCATCGTGGCCAACGAAGGCGCCGACCTGCCTGATCTGCCGGAGAAGTTTTCCGCCGTGCGCGTGACTTTTCCGCCGAACGACCTGCATGAACTCGGAAAGGGCAGCAAGGAAGACTTCCTTGACGCCTTCCGCGCTGACAAGGGCCGGCGTGTCCTGAGCGGCATGTTGACTGCCGCCGATAGCCGCTTTTTCATGATCGTCGACGACGATGATTTCGTCAGCTCCCGGATCGTGCAGCACGCATCCGAAAATCGGGATGCCAACGGCTGGACGATCGACCATGGTTATATCTGGGACGACGGCGGCAATTTCCTGTTCGGCCATGATGATTTCAGCCATCTCTGCGGCACGTCGCTGATCATTCGTGCCGATCTCTACGAACTCCCCGGCCGCTTCGAGGATGCTTCGCTCGACTGGATCAAGTCGATGCTGGGCAGCCATGTCCGCATTGCGAACATCCTGTCCCAACGTGGAGCGCCGCTGACGAAACTTCCCTTTCGCGGGGCGGTCTATCGGGTTGCCCACGGCGGATCGCACAGCCAGGCGCCGAGCCTGCTGCGGCAGTATTTCCTGAACCGCGGCGTGCTCACCAAACCGCGGCGCTGGTTGCGCAATCTTCGCAAGCTGAGGGTACTCGGTGAAAGTCACAGGCGCGAGTTTTTCGGCAAAATACGGTCGAACCCCGCGTAAGGCGCCGATCCCGTTCAAACATGGCACAGGCAGTCAAAATATGAGACTTTTCGCTTTCGACTTCACCAAGAGGGTTGGTCACTGATGTCGGATCTATTCGTCAGCGTGCTCTTTGCATCTTATAATGGCGCCAGCCGACGGGTGCGCCATATGTTGGATTCCTTGGTGCGCCAGGAACTTCCCCATGATCGATGGGAACTGATTGCTGTCGACAACAACAGCAATGACGACACGTTCGATCTTTTGAAGTCCTACAGCGACAAGCTTCCGATCACCATCCTGCAGCAGCGCACGCCGGGAAAGTCCGGTGCGTTGAACATGGGCTTGGATCGGGTAAAGGGAGATGTCGTTGTCCTGACCGACGACGACATTCGCGCTGAACCGAATTGGCTGACGGCAATCGTCGACTGCGCCGCTGCCCATCCCAGCTATGGCGTCTTCGGCGGCAGAATCGTCCCCGATTGGGAAAAGGAGCCGAAGGATCGCTTTATCGACTGGATTCCTATGGGATCGACATTTGCGATCGTTGACGAGACACAAAGCGGACCATGCGACCCGACAAAGGTTTGGGGCCCGAACACGATTGTTCGGCGTGAGTTGCTGGGGGCGAGCGTCCGCTATCGGGAAGACATCGGTCCTCTTCCGGGACCGATGTTCGCAATGGGCGAGGATGCTGAAATCATCATCCGCCTCGCAGCCAGCGGCGCCAAATCCTATCGATGCGCCGAAGCCGTGGTTCATCACTGGATTCCTGCATCGAGCGTCACCGAGGATTGGGTGCAGAAACGCGGCGAGCGTCTTGGCTACGGCATGCCGGCGCTGTTTCCCGACGAGGTGCCTGGAGGAGTGAGGTTAAGCGGCGTGCCGCTTCCGACCTGGATCGAAAGCGCACAATGGGCATTCCGGGCAGGCACGCTTTATCTCCTGCCGCAATCCAAGAAGCGTTTCTGGGCTATCTGGAAATATTACTACATGCGAGGGTATCGTGCGGGAATTCGCCGATATGCGCCTCAGACGCTGGCGCGGTGATCGATTGGCCTTAGCAATTCGAAATATTACAGCGTCCTTTGCGCGTCTGAAAAGACGCGCGGCGCTGTAGGAGGCGGTAATTTGAAGCTCTCGGTGCTCATCAATAATTACAATTATGGTCGCTTTCTCGGCCCATGCATCGATAGCGTGCTGTCGCAGACCTACCCTGACTTCGAAGTGGTGGTGGTCGACGACGGATCGACGGATGATTCCCGCGAGATTCTTGCCTCCTACGGGGATCGGATTCTAGCTGTATTGAAGGAAAACGGCGGTCAGGCCTCGAGCTTCAATGCAGGTTTTGCGGCCGCAAGCGGCGATATCCTCTTTCTCCTCGACGCCGACGATACGTTTTTGCCCGGCAAACTCGCGCGGATCGCCGAGATCTACGAGCGCAACGAGATCGACTGGTGTTTCGACCGCGTGACGACCGAGGAAGGCGACCAGCCTTCTGCAGAACTGCAAGTGACGCTGTTCGACAAGCGGGACACGCTTCGCAAGGGCGGCTTTCCCTCGCTCCCGGTGCCGACATCGGGCCTGAGCTTCCGCCGCAGCCTGCTCGCCCAGATATTGCCGATGACCGTCGCGGCAGACGTCGTCCTCAGCGACAATTATATCAAGTTTGCCGCAGCCTATCTCGGCCGCGGCGCCATCGTCGAAACACCGCTGACCTTCCAGCGCATTCATGCGTCGAACCGCTATACCGGCACAAGCCGGGCAAAGACGCTGCGCCCGCGGATCATGATCGCGACAGGCCTGGAACTGGCCCGCCGATACGATGGGCTGCAGGCGCTCGGCAAGAGCCTGGTGGCCGGCGGCATTGCCGAGACGACATCGCTGCTGAAGCTTAGGAGCGAAGCGCGCAACACGGTGACCGGCGGTCCGTTCGGCGATACCGCCGCAACCGAGGTTGCCCTGATGGCGGCGCGCAAGCGTTTGGCAAATATGCTGCGGAAAGGACAGGCATGAACCAGCAGGAAACCTTCCCGCACTCATCCGTCGGCACCGATCAGGCAGGTGCCGCGCCGTTGAATATCGCCGTCGGGGTGCTGACCTATCGGCGTCTGGACGGGATCGCCAAGCTGCTTGACGTCATGACGCGCCAGATCACGCACCCGGCCCGCCCCTATCATCTCACCATGGTGATCGTCGACAATGATGCGGCCGGCAGCGCCAAGGCAACGGTGGAGGGCTTTGGCCAGACAGGCGCCTACGACCTGATCTACGTGGTCGAGCAAAACCAGGGCATCCCTTTTGCGCGCAACCGCGCGCTGGATTCGGCACCGCCCGGCACCGACCTCTTCTGCTTTCTCGACGATGACGAATGGCCGGTCGACGGCTGGCTGGACGCCATGCTGGAGACCCGCGAGAAAAACCGCGCCGATTGCGTCTACGGCCCCGTCCAGCCGGTCTATCCAGAAAACCCGCCGGAATATTTCATCAAGGCCAGAGTATTCGAGCGCAAGAAGAACATCGACGGCCAGCGCATCGGTTATGCGGCCTCGAACAACGTCATGTTCGACTATCCGCTGATCCGCTCATGGAATCTTCGTTTTGAAGAAAAGATGCGGTTCACCGGCGGCACGGACTATCTTTTCTTCAATCAGGCCATCCGCCGCGGCATGCAGATTTTCTGGGCTGACAAGGCTCTGGTCTATGACATCGTTCCCGCCAACCGGATGACCTGGAAATGGGTGTTGCAAAGACAGTACCGGCTGGGCAATACCTTTGCCGTCAGCGAGGTTCTGCATGGCAACCTCAAGCGCAAGATCTATCGCGCCGCCTATGGCGCCACGAGGGTCGTGCTCGGACTGGTCATGCTGCCGGCGATCTTGATTTCACCCTACTGGGGCATGCGCGCGCTCACCCATGTTCTGCGCGGCGCCGGCATGGTTAACGGGATCCTCGGACATGCCTATCAGGAATACAAGCCCAATGCCGCCCACTGATATTATTTGCGGAAGCGCTCTTGGAGACGTTCTGGCCCTTACTATGTTTCAGCCAAAAGCATCATGTCTAATAACATCGATGAACTTGATGGCTTCAACCAACCGGGCGAAGAATGGTACACTTCTGCTGAACCATCGTGACACAACCCCTGTTCGAACAGAACGGTTTTTCGCTCTTACCGTCGGTCAAACATAGGAGATGCCTGTCTATGACTGAGAAAAAATTGAAGGTCCTCGCTGCCTCGTCAGGCGGCGGTCATTGGGAACAGCTGATGGCCATGCGCGGCGCGTTCGAGGGCTGCGATATCGTCTTTGCAACGACCATTCCCGGGTTGCTTGCCAAATATGATATTCGCGACGGGCTGGTCCTTCCCGATTGCAGCCGTGACTCGATTACCATGTCGATCCGGTGCTTTTTCAGCGCCTTCGCCATCGTTATCAAGCAGAGGCCCGATGTCGTCATTTCCACAGGTGCCGCGCCCGGGCTTTTTTGCCTGCTTGCCGGCAAATTGACGGGCAAGCGGACGATCTGGATCGACAGCGTCGCCAATGTCGAGAAGCTGTCGCTGTCGGGGAAATTGGCTGGCCGTATCGCGACGCTGTGGCTGACGCAATGGCAACATTTGTCGCGGCCTGATGGCCCCCACTACGCAGGAGCTGTGCTTTGATCCTTGTCACCGTCGGAACGCAGCTGCCGTTCGATCGCCTCGTCAAGGCTGTCGACACTTTCGCAAAGGACCTGTCCAGGCCGGTTCTGGCGCAGATCGGCAAGGGCACCTACACGCCGCAAAATATGAAATGGATCAAGAATATCGAGCCGGCGGACTTCGACCGGGTCTTCTTCGATGCAAGCGTCATCGTCTCTCATGCGGGAATCGGCACCGTGCTGACCGCGAAGCGTTTTGGAAAACCGATCATTCTCGTGCCCCGGCAGGCATCCCTCGGTGAGCACCGCAACGATCACCAGCTTGCCACGGTAGGCCAGCTCGCGGGCCGGCCAGGCATCTATGTCGCGCATAGCGACGAAGATCTGAAGAACTATCTTCTCGACGATCTGGACAGCCCCTCCCACGAGGATCCGTCCGAGCTTGGACGGGCTTCGCTGGTCAGCTACCTTAAAGGCTATCTCGCGACAGTCTGAACCGGTAACGCGCGAAAGTGCGTCGCATCAAATTTGATTCATGCAACGCGCTTCGCCGCCTTGCGGGCGGCGCTATCGGCAAGCAGAGATCTTTCATTCCCTGCAATTGCCGCCGGCAATATGTTTGACGAGTTCCGGCACGATGATTTCGGATGCAATGTCAGGCAGGGGATGGGCGCCATCAGGAATTGCCGCCGCCAGGTCCCCCGGCGTCAGACGCCGCCAGTTCGGCCGGTGGTCGACAAACTCGAGACCGCGTTTCTCTGCCTCCGCCCGATGGGCCGAGATGTAGCTGCCGACAAAGGGGCGGATCAGTCCACGCAGTCCCGAAAACGGATTCATCGCCATGACGATGATCCGCGCTTGCGGCAGGCGCTGCCGAAGCTGGTCGAGGATGTCGCCGATATCCTTTCGGCTTTGCGCAAGCGACACGAACCGCTGCAATGCTGCGTCGTTAGCGTAGAATTCGATCAGAACGATATCCGGCTGCTCGGCAACGACGCGGTCAATCTGGGTCAGAGCCCAGAGCGACGTCTCCCCGCTCTTTGCAACGCTCTCGATTTTCACCGGCCTCTGCAGGCAGGCTGCAAGCCTTGTCTCGAGAGCGGGCTGCCATCCTCCTCGGGCTGTCAACGATGTTCCGAAAGCTACTATTTTCAACGGTGGGGAATTTTCGGCATAACCGCTTTTCGGGGCCGAGAGCATCACCAGACACGCCAAAAGCAGAAGCCATCCATAGGTCGGTCGTCTCTCGATTGGCAGCGTCCGCCAAAGCCGCAAACTTATCATGGAGGAATCATATCTCAGCGGAACCGGTAGGTCACGCGTCAGAAATCCGGCTGGAAGGGCAGCCATGCCCTTCTTCAACCAAGCTGCAGCAGGCTTGAGACAATGTCATGACGATGACCGCTCACGCCGCTTGTGACGCGGCACAGCCGCGCCATCACTCCTCACGAAATACGTGCTGCATCTGATCGGTCAGCGGCTTCGTCAGATAGGAGATAACGTTTCTGTCGGCGATCTTGATGAAGACTTCGGCCGGCATGCCGGGATAGAGCTTTATCGACTTCAGCTTGGCGATGCTTTCAGCCTCCGGCTTGACGCGAAGGGGATAATAGCTGATGCCCGTCCGCTCATCCTTGACGACATCGGGTGCAATCGAAGTGATCTCACCGCGCACGTCAGGCGTTGTGCGCTGATCAAAGGCGCTGAACCGAACATCGACGGACTGGCCGACGTGAAGCTGATCGATATCGCGCGTGGCGACTCTCGCCTGAACCGTGAGATCTTCATTTTCGGGAACGACGAGCATCAGGGTCTCACCCGGGTTGACGACGCCATTGACCGTGTGAATGGAAAGCTCGTGAATGCGCCCGCTGAGCGGCGCGACAATGTCGAGACGGCGGAGTTGATCGAGCGCGGTTCCGCGGCGCTCTTCATTTTCGGCGATCTTCGCCTCGACGTCGGTCAGTTCCTTGGCGATCTCCGAACGGCGATCCTCGTCCAGCTGGAGCGACTGGCGATCGATCTCGATTGCCTTGCCTTCGGCCTCAGCCTTTGCAGCGATTTCCTGGCCGCTATTGCCTTGAAGGTCGGCGCGGGCGCGTTTGAGTGCATTCAAACGCTGCAGCGTGACCAGCCCCTTCTTGTAGAGCGTATCGACGCCTTCGAGCTCTTGTTCGATCAGGCTGAGGGAATCATTGGTAGCGTTGATCTGAACGACCAACCCCTTGATCTGCTCGGCCAGCTGATCCTTGCGCGACGCCAACTGGCTCTTCATTCCCACGAGCGCCGACCTGCGGCTGTCGAACAATTTCGTCTCGCCGTCGAGCAGATCCCGCGCCGCCGTGCTGGATGTCAGATCGCTGATGTTTTCCTCGACATCGAATGACTCGGCGTCGATCCGTTCGGCCTTCAGACGGGCACGACGCGCATAAAGCTGAGCGAGTGTGCTCTCGACGATCGAAAGCTGTGCTTTTGTCGTCGTGCCATCGAGCTGTATCAGGATCTGTCCGGCCGTCACATGGTCATTTTCGGAGACCAGCAGTTTCGATACGATACCGCCTGTCAGGTGCTGGACCTTCTTCACATCGCCGTTGACGACGACAACGCCTTCGCCGATGACGGCGCTCGACAGCTCAGTCGTTGTTGCCCAACCACCGATGCCGCAAACGAGAGCTATCGACAACACGCCAACAAGGGCGACATGGCGATTGAGGGAGCGTTTCGATTCACTGATGACTTTTCTCACAATCTTCCTTCCGGCCTATTCAGCCGCATTCATGCCGTCGACCACGACTTTGAGCTGAGCCACGCGATCGGCAATCGGCGTGCGCGCCGCCGGTTCCGGCCGGCTGACCCGTGCCAGAACTTCTTCCTTCGGGCCGAATGCGATCATCCGGCCGTCCTGCATCATCAGCACGAAGTCGCAGACCGCCAGAACCCCGGACCGATGCGCGATGACGACGACGATGCCGCCGCGTGCGCGCACGCTCATGATCGCGGCGCTCAGCGCCCGCTCGCCTTCCTCATCGAGGTTGGAGTTCGGTTCGTCGAGCACGACGAGGAAGGGCTCACCGTAAAGCGCTCTTGCAAGCGCGATACGCTGTCTCTGGCCGGCCGAAAGTGCCGCACCCCCGTCACCGATTTCGGTTTCGTAACCGTTCGGCAGACGAAGAATGAGATCGTGAACACGTGCCGCCCGCGCCGCGGCGACCACCGCCTCCGGCGACATCTCCTTGGCGAAACGGCAGATATTCTGCGCGACGGTTCCTGAGAACAGTTCCACGTCCTGCGGGAGATAACCGATATGCCGGCCAAGGGCGTCGCCATCCCACTGGTCGAGCGCTGCGCCATCGAGGCGAATGGATCCCCTGACGGTCGGCCAGATGCCCATCATCGCCCGCGCCAGCGACGACTTGCCCGAAGCGCTGTAACCGATGACCCCGAGGGCGCTTCCTGCTCTCAGCCCGAAGCTGACATCGGAAATAACCAGGCGCTGGCCTGCCGGCGGCCCGCTTGCCAGACCCTCGACCGTAACCTGCTTGGAAGGCGCTGCGAGCGCGAGCGGTGCCGGGATTTCCGGAATGGTTTTCAGCAGGTTCGCAAGCCGCGCCCAGCTTTGCTGGGCGGAGACGAAACCGCGCCAATTCCCGATCGCCGCTTCCACAGGCGCCAGAGCGCGAGACGTCAGAATAGAGCCCGCGATGATAATGCCTGAAGAGGCCTGCCCTTGAATGACCAGGATCGCGCCGGTCGCAAGCGTTCCCGATTGCAGGGCAATACGGAAAATCTTCGACAGGGTCGCATATCCGTTGCCGACATCCGACGCCTGCCGGGTGATGAGCCGGTATTCCTCGTTCTTGCGGTCCCAGATCTCGGCCATGGTGCCCGCCATGCCCATGGCGTGAATGACTTCGGAGTTGCGGATCGAGGTCTGCGCAAAGGCATTGCGCATATTGGCGGCGTCGGATTGCTGTTTTGACAGCGTCCGCGTTCCCTGGTTGGTCAAGAACGTCAGGATGGCGAGAACCAGCGATCCACCGATCGCGATATATCCGATCGCCGGATGAAACAGGAAGCAGATCACGATGTAGAAGGGAAGCCACGGCAGATCGAACATCGCCGTCGGGCCCATGCCGGACAGGAAGGTTCTTATCTGGTCGAAGTCGCGCAACGGCTGAAGCCCGTCCCCGCCGATTTTGACTTTCAGCGGCGCCTTGATGAGCGCCCGGAACACGCGTCCGTTCACCATCTCGTCAAGCGCACCGGCAACGCGCACGAGCATCCTGCTCCGGAGAACCTCGAACGCGCCCTGGAACGCGTAAAGAGCCAATGCAAGTATCGCCAAGGCAGCCAGCGTCGGTATGCTTTTGCTCGGAATGACGCGGTCATATACCTCAAGCATGAAGAATGAGCTGGTAAGATAGAGAATATTGATAAGCGCGCTTGCTATGCCGATGAAGACAAGTCCCCCCTTGCACTTCCGCAAGGCTTTGGACGGCTCACTGGCATCGGTCGCTGAACTCTGAAACACGAATTAAATCCCTCTCTACCGCATCGCATACAGACAAATAAGCCTGCGTATATCGCAGCTACAGGCCTATCAAGGCCAGACAATGACATAGCTACTTCGGACGTTCGGCACTGGTGCCGAAACCCGCTGACAAGTCCAAAGCTTACTACATGAACCCCACTGAAAAATGACCGAAAATCCCCATTTATAGCGAATGATTTCAGAGGCCCTAGCTTAACGCTACGCTAAATATATCGGCCTAAGCAAGGGAAAACCGCAAATCGCCCAATAACGGTTCAAAGAGATGAACAGGACGCGCCCATAGACGCGAGATTTACTGGGGGATTAACTATAAATTCAGTCTATAGTTTGTTCTGATTATGACCCGTGGACATATTTTGCCATCTGCCATCGCCCGCGTTCGACAGCCTCGCAGCAAGCATCGGCATTGAAGCCGGGAAACGTCAACCGGGCGAACACGACCGACTGACGCTGTCTCAGCGTTGATGGGCTTCACACCAACAAGTGCGATGCTTGGCTGGAATGAAATGCATCGACATTGATGTAGATACCCAGCGAGTCCGTGTCGATGTGCGAAGCACCGTCGGAAATTTTGTACTGGAAGGATTCGCTGACGTTCCCGTGAAGGCCGACGAGTTTCGCTGCGTCCACGGTGTAGGTGTAATCGCCATCACTCTCAATATGGATCACACCGTATTTGCCCGTTACCGTCAGCCCATGTTTATCCACGGCACTGTCGCCAAAGCGACGCAGCAGCACACTGCCATTGGCGGCACTGTCGTTTTCAAGAAGGTTTCCATGATATGCGCTGCCGGTGTCGGCCGAAATCTTCAAGTTGTCGTGGACAGCGACAATTTTTGGGGCGGCGACTGAGGGCGTGGTCGCGACCGGCGTTTCGGTCGCAGCCACTGGAGCGCTTACCTGGGGCTGCGCCGGTATTTCCGCGGGATGCTCGACGACCGGTGCAACAGGCGTCTGCTCGTGGCTCGTTGACGTATCACCATTCGTGCCGCCGGCGGCGCTGTCGAGTTCGGCCTGCGCTTGCTCGAATGTTTTGTTGTCGCCGACAAAGAACGTGTTTTGCGCAGCGATTGTGGCAGGCATCGTCAGCGTCGATACATCGCTGTCGATGATATTGTCATAGAAGGAGCCCGATGCTGGCCGGTCGACCTTAAGCGCCGAGGAGGACAGATCGTCAAAGACGTTGTCATGAACATCGATATTCTCGCGGATATAGACGGGATTGCCGGCGGCGCTGACCAGAACCCCATACACGCCGTCATGGATATAATTCCCGCTAATATCGTAGTTCTTCGCATCGCCCTGATCGCCAAGGCCGATGCCGTAGGACCAGCTGTAGCCGCCATATCCCGAGATGTTGTTGTCGTGAATGGCGATGTTGGTGCCCGCCTGCGCGCTCAACCCGAAGCCGCCGCCAACGAGCGTATTGCCCTCGACCAAAGCATCTTGAGCTCGGACCAGTACCAAGACACCTTTGGCGCTGTTGGTTTGCGTTTGCTCCAGATGATTGTCCTTGACGAGAATATTGCTGCTGTCGTTGAGCTGAATGGCGTCTGCGGCACTTCCCTGGCTGTTGGTGACGGTGTTGTTGATCAGGGTGACGCCCTTGACCTTTTCCATCCAGATCCCGTCGGAATGGACACCGGTCAGTGTGCTGTTTTCGATGGTGATGTTCTGGCTGCTTTGGAAGCTGACGGATCCGGGCTTTCCGGCAAGGCCGGTATTGCTCACCTCGACATTCCGTACGACCCAGTTCGACACGTTTCCTGCATATATCGCGTTCGCCCCAGTATCGGCGATCTTGATATTCTCGATCACGATATTCGAGGCCTTGGAACCATGGATGCCGTCATTGCTGCTGTGAATGACCGGGGCGTCGCCAAGACCGTAGCTGCCAATGGTGATCGGAGCCGCAACGCTGCCGGAGTATTTCAAATCGAATTGTTCATTGAACACGCTTCCGGCAGCAAGCAGCACACTGTCGCCAGGGTTCAGCCTCAGGGATTCGACGGCGGATAATGTCGCGAAAGCCGAATTCTCCGCGGTTCCACTGTTATGATCGGACCCTGTCGCTGAATTCACGTAATAGACGGTCATGCTTCGATCTCCCCAAGGTAATGGAAATCTTCTAAGCGTGGACCTCTCTCCGCCGGCTAAAATGAAACACTAAAATTCTTTCTATCTGCCGATATTCTTCATCGTCAGGCGAGTTTTCTTCGTCTCTGATGTATTTTCCATGGCGTTAAAGTTGCAACGCATGACAAGAATGTATTTTTACTAGAAAGCAGTTCGATGGCAGTCCTTTTTCCGTAACCGGCGGATTGCTGTGATCATGTTGCTACAACTAAGAAGTTTGTTCCTCAGCGTATCCAACAATAGAAATGACAGTGACGACCTTAATAGGATGTAAGAGAGGCTATCGAGATAACACGACAAAATCACCAAAAGAGATTGCTAGCCCAATGTGATTATTTGACAATTTCATCTGCACGGAAGTGACTTCCTGTATTCCTATTGATTGCTTCCGAATAAAACTTCTTACCTTGTGAAGAAATATGTTCAATCGTCCGATATGCCGCGTATTCACTTATTATTAATGCGCCAATCCGCCGGTGTTTCGTCCAATTACTCCGATTGTATGTGTGCCATTATTGCACATCGGCACTCTAATGTTAATATCATGTTAATCTCAGCCTTGACTCTCTGTATTAATATATCCTTAATCGCACCCGTCGCTAAGGTTAAAATTGGCCAGCGAAGATCAATTCAGGAGAGACAACAATGGCTATTCACGCAACCGACGATTCTGCCACATTTCTAGAAACCGACGTCATCTCGGGAAATCTGCTCAGCAACGATTCATCCGACAACGGCCACCTATTCCTTCGCGCATTCGACCAGCAGAGCGTTGGCGCCAAGCAAGGCAACAGCCAGGTTACTGAAATCCAGGGCGACTATGGCACCTTCTTCGTCAAACCGGACGGCAGCTACACCTATGTTCTGAGCGATGCTGCCAAGGTTAACTTCACCAATGGTGAATTGCTCCAGGAAAAGGTCTCATACAAGATCTCCGACGGCAGCGGTCATACCGATGTCGGCCTGTTCACCCTGAACATCCAGGGCGTCACCCAAGTCAAGCCGATCGCTGTCGACGACCACTACAGCTTCAACGAAGGCAGCCCGATCAGCGGTAATGCGCTCGACAACGACATTGCCGGCGACAATGGACATCTCTTCCTCCGTCAGTTCGCTGGCACGAATGTCAACGGCAATCCGAGCGCAACGACCGACGTCGCCGGGACCTATGGCACGTTCCATGTCAAGTCGGACGGTTCATTCACCTACGATCTGGCATCGGATATCGCTCCTGGCGATCACGTCACGGAAACCATCCAATATTATAAGATTTCCGACGGCCAAGGTCACACGGATGCCGGCGTTCTGACGCTCAATATCACGGGCACGGATTTTGTCTCGGGCGCCAGCGTCTAATCGTTCATCAGATAATCAATAGACGACGCCCGCCGCGCAAGCGGCGGGCGCTATTGCCCCTAAAACCCTGGTTGACGGGGGTTCTGACTCTGCAGCTGTTCTCCCTAATGCATGTCGCCCGGAAGTGTGCAGCGGTTCCGGGATAGCGACATGCATCAAAACAAAGAGCTAAAGCGCGTCGCATGAATCAAGTTTGATGCGACGCGCTTTAGAACCGCCGACGATTACTTGCTGCAGCGCTGCCGGAATCGCGCTGTCGCTCCATCCCCAAGCCCTGCCCAGGTTCGATCGAAGATTGGGCGGAGTTGTGGACTGATCTCTTTAATGGTGGCGTTGACCCTGCAACGGTCGCCAAGTTTCAGCATCGTCACGAGATCGCTATCGAGCGCAGCCTTTGCCGTTGAAAGCGTCGCAGTCGTAAAATCATTCCAGAAGTAAAACCGCGTCAGAATCATCGACTCGTCGTGGGGCGCAAGAGCGACGGACCGCTTCATCATTTCCGCAACCGAAAGCGGATCTTCCGCAATGACGGATTGGACGGCGGCGAGACGAAGCCAAAAATTGCTGTTCGTCGGCATGCACGAAAGCGCATGTTGCATGTAGTGTCGGGCGCTCGATGCCGCGGCAGCCCAGGCATCGTAATTGACGTTGACGTTCTGCCGATCGAGTTGCGCCAGGACAAGTGTCACACCGGCGGCGACAATGTCCGACCGACAATAATGTCCATCGACAATGTCGATGGTCCGCGCCGCATATTTGGCTGCAACATCATCGGTGACGGTCTCGCCGTGCTCGAGCCTTTCAGCGACGATAGAGATACTGGCGGTTCTTATCGAAGCGTACAGCTCTCTGCCGGCCAGCACCGCAAAGACTGCGGTGACGACAAGGAAAACAATCCGTGTGACCGAAACGAACGGACCGCGAGGCATCAGCTTTCAGTGTAGTATCGCGAGTAACGCTTATAATAATACTCACTGGAGCCGAATGTCCGGTAAAGCTTCATCTGCGACGGATCGACCTTGGTCAATATAGCGCCGACGCATTTCGCATAGAGCTCCGGCTCGGAGAGCAGCGTCGACTGCACGACCTTGCGCGATGTCTTTCCCCACTCGATAACGAAAACCACTGCATCGAGCTTCGAGTTTATAGCGCGCGCATCGACGACGGGCGCCAAGGGCGGCAGGTCGACGATAATGTAATCGAAGCTTTGACGCGCAATTTCAAGAAGCTGGTCCATGCCGCGTGACGCGAGCAGCTCCGACGAATGCGGGACACGATACCTTGCAACCGTCGGCAGAAATGCAAGCTTTGTCTTGGGATCGAGAAGGATCAGATCCTTGAGCGGACGGCCATCGACGATCGCCTCGAGCAAGCCGGCCTCGGCATGACGACCGATTGCTCGGGTCGCACCGGGATTGCGCATATCGCCGTCGATCAGCAGGCAGCGGGCGCCTTGCATTGCCAGAAGCTTGGCAAAATTGATGGATGTCGTCGACTTCCCTTCGCCGGGCAAGCTCGACACCACGCCGATGACCTTGCAGCGCTGGTCGGCTGCACTGAGGTCGATCGCAATCTTGGCGCTTCGAAGCGTCTCGGCAAACGCCGAGAGCGGGTGCTCCTCGACATAGGTCGTGGTCTTGCTACCCCTGGCGATGCTTCGCGGGTTGCTGGGATCGACGAGTGTCGGATCATCGATGTTATCGTCAACCAGCGGCATGACGCCAAGAGATTCGACATCGAGCACTTCCTTGACGTCGTCACCGGTACGGAAGAACCGATCCCGGAATTCTCGGAAGGCACCTATGCCGCTTCCGACCGCACATCCGAGGAACATCGCAAAAGCGACGACAAGGGCTCTCTTCGGAGCACTCGGCTTCGTCGGTGTCTCTGCCATGGTGATGATGCGCGCAGCAGTAATCGGGAAGCTCTGCTGCTGGATGGCTTCCTGGTAGCGCGTCAGGAAACTCTGATAAAGATTCTTGTAGGTGTCGCGCGTGCGCTCGAGTTCGCGAACCTGCACCTGCGTTTCACCGGCCGTCGCGGCAACGCCAGTCGCCTTTGTGACACTGTCACGCAGAGAATTCTCCCGTGACTGCGCGACCTGCAGCTCGCTTTGGTAGCTCTCGGCGATGCGGTTCAACTCATCGAACATGAGTCTCTTATATTCTTCCATCTCCGCACGAAGCCGAACCGCCTGGACGTGATCAGGACCGAGCCGCGCCTCGATTTCCGTCTCGAGCTTGGAAGCCTCAAGATATTTTTTGCGCAGGTCGTTGGAAATGGAGCTGTCGAGCACGTCGGTGACGATCGCGTCGGTTTGCTTGGCGTCGATGATCGATTTGACGCGCGCATATTTTGCCTCGGCCTTCGCCGTCTCAGCCTGAGCATTGATCAACTGCGTGTTGATCTCGGAAAGCTGCTGCTCGCTGATCAGCGTACCGGATCCGGCCTCGACGAGCCCGTGCTCGCTGCGGAATTTCTGAACAGCAAGGTCGGTGTCCAGTGCCTGCTGCCGAAGCTCTTCGATACGCTCCTGCAGCCATTCGCCGGCCCGGCGTGTCGCCTCGTATTTCGAATTGAGTTTATCGACCAGATAGACGTCGGCAATGGCCGCGGCGATCTGACGCGCCATATCGGGTGACTGCGAGGTATAACTGACATCGAGAACGTAGGATTTGCCGACACGTTCGACATCGATATTGCCGGCCACAGTTTCCGCAGCGTACCGCCGTTGCATTTCCGGATCGGGCGCTACTGCCGCATCGTCCGCAAACCATGATTTGAAGCTGAACAGAGACTTCAGCGTTGCAACTGAAAACAGCGAATTCCGCTGCGCGTTGAACACCGGATCGTCGACCAGTTTCAACTTATCGACGACGGCATAGGCAATCGTGTCGGACTTCAACAGCTCGACCTGGCTAAGGACAGTTCCTTCGTCATCGTCCATCTGGCCGAAAGCCGCCAGCTGGTTGATGACCTGATTGTCGCTGCGGTCGATCAGCACGCTCGTGTCGGCGGTGTAGACAGGCACCGACGTCAGGACATACACAATCCCGAGAATGGCGAAGGCGAACGCGCACGCCGCAACCATCCGCCACTGTCGGCGGGCAATCGCGATGAGCTTGTCGAAATCGATGAAATCAGCTTCGTTTCCCGTATCGCGGGAGGGGTCGATACGCGGCGTAAGTTTATCTGGCGATAGCAATTTCGATCTCCAACAAATCAAGCGCTAAGATCTAAGGGCAATTCCAGCTATTGTATGACCGCGACGCTCGGGCTCGTCGATTGCGTCGTGTCGGAGGAGGATTGACCGCCTCCACTTGTGCTGACGATCGTCGTGGTCGTCGAAGACGAGTCGTCGCTGGCATTCGACACCTTCAGCGTACCCGCAGTCGTTGCGGCGCCGTCATAAGGCGTGCCATCGTCCGATCCAGGACCTGTCTGCCCAATCGATCCCGTGTTGCCGATACCGGATGCTGCAGCGGCAGCGCCACCCGGGCCGAGCGCTGCGGTCCCACCTTCTGCGAGGACCTTTGCAAAGGCTGCGAGCAGCGGCGCAAGGTTGGGATCGGCACTTGCCGCATCGGCAACGGCCTTTTCGATCGCCAGCTTGAACTGCGGATCCGACACCTGGCAGCTGTTTGCGGCCCGCCCAAGACCGGAGCCGATTGCCGCCATCTGCGCGGCAGTGGCCGCCTTGGCCTGTTCGATCACCGGCGACAGCGCGTCATTGCTGGTCCCGACCAGGGCGCGAACACGCGACGACAAAATCAATGGATCGGACATGTCGAGCAGAACGGCGGGGTTGGCCGTAAAACCGCTGACATCAACGGAAGTGAGATTTGCCGGGCCCAGGCAAGCAGCCGCAAAAGCGTTTGAATTCATGCCGGCAAACATCGCCACGGCAATTCCGCTATATGCAAGCTTACGATAAACACCAATTCTTGCCATAACATAGTCCTTCATCAAATCCGCTATATAGGCCGCCGACATCGATCACTCGCGATCGATGTCGGCTTGCCTATTTCAATCAATTTCCGAGATCCTGGACCGCGTTGCGAGTATCACGCGCGTCGTCGGTCACGCCGGAAACAGTGGACGATACCGAGTTTACGATGTCAAGGAACTTGACCAGTTCAACCGAGTCCGAATTGGAAATATAGATAATATCCTTGTCTTCCATCTTGAATTGCTGAACGGCAAACAAGGTCGCCGGATCGCGCAGATTCGCGCGGACGATCACCGGAACCGTCTCACCCGCAAATCTCGTCGTGTCGACGTTCATCGACTGAACCGTTTTCTTCGGGACCAAGCGATAGAGCAAGACCTGGGCCGGATCGGCGCGGTCATCGCGCAGACCGCCCGCCTTGGCGATTGCTTCTCCGAGAGTCAGGTCGGATTCTTCGAAATCGAAGCGGCCGCTGACGCCAGCGGCGCCGAGCGTGAGATAGGTGCGGCGCTCATGATCGATCGAGACCGTATCATTCGGCGCAACATAGATATTCTCCGCCGGATTCTTCAACAGCGTATTGTAGGCGACGGTTGCCGTCTTGCCGCGACGCTGCAGCGTAACATTGGTTTCGATATTGTTGGTGGTCAAACCGCCGGCGGCGGAAATGACATCGAGAACACGCTCACCGGCCGGGCTGATCGTGATGCGCTGAGGATTGTTGACGTCACCGAGCACGGCCACCTGGCTGGAGCGGTTGGTTGTCGTCGTGATGACCACCTGCGGTTCGATCGCGCGGCTCGCGAGCCGATCCTCGACATCCTGCTCCACAGTCTCCTTCAGGCGACCGGCGGCCGGAACGCGACCGGCATAAGGGATAGTAATCGTCCCGTTTCTATCGATGGTCTGCTCTGGCAGGGAAATGTAATTGCCCGGTCGGCTGCCGGCATCGGACGGAATGAAGAGACCGCCGGACTGAGCTTCGAAGATGGCAACCTGGACGACGTCGCCATAACCAAGCGGAATTTCAGGCGCCCCGCCGCGACCACCGCCAAATCCCTTGAAGGACGTCGGCTGGGGAGAGGTAAAATAGGGCAGAACGTTCTTGCTGAGATCGATCAGGGCGTAGTCGATGCCGACGCGACGCTCCTTCGTTGTCACTTTCACTGCGGCATCTCGATCAACATCTTTGTGATCGGGACCGGATCTTGGCAACGATGTGCAGCTTGCCAATATAGTGGTTAGCGCTACAACAATGGCGACGCGTGTACTACCGATACGAGAACAACCCATAGAATAACCTGTGTTGACGCCCCTGAAGCTACTGCCCCGCAATCTGACAAAATACAAGACAAACCCCGATCAATAACACTGAAAGCCGATTAACATTCCCCTAACTGTGGCAGGCTGGCAACGCCAAGCCCCTGAGGAAGCGAATAACGACCCAGTTTAACTTTTCTGGCGCCGTAAAAACCCGAGGGCTGGACCCGCTATAAAATTTCTTGCGTTTCAGAGTCAACAGTTCGCACCTGCACAATCGCTATTTTTCAAAAACCTTCATAAACCATCTGTTTAAATTTTAGCGGCTGAGCGGCCGCTCATATGCCACATCCGCTTCTCCGTTGCTACGTCCAAGGCTGATCGCGACGACCGCACTGAGGAAGGCGGAAAAGAACACGGCAAAACCCGGTATTTGCAGCGAAAAATCGACGGCTGCATGAAGGGCGACCAAAACCGTTGCCGCCAAGCCAAGCAGCACAAAATGCCTGAGACGCCGCCTTTGGGCGAACCCCTGCCGAAACACCTTAACAAGGACCGCGAAGGCAAGGATCGCCGTGACCGGGAACAATATCCCGAGGCCGAGGAATCCTTCGAGATAGAAATTATGCGCTCGGTCGAAGATCCCGAAAATTCCGCAGGCAGAATCGCGGTAGGCAGGAAATACGGTCCGGAAGGTTCCAAGGCCGGTCCCGGTCAACCAATGATCCGAAATGGCACGCCATATGCCCGGCAGGATGCAGAACCGATCATCATCCTCGAGCCGGCGCTCTTGCGCGCGCAAAATCGCCTGACCTGCAAACACCGACAGCAGCGCGACGATGAAAACGATCGCTGAGAGAAGTTTCAGCATCGAACGCCATTGCGGCGCCGGTTTCAGAGAACGCCGCGAGCCGTTCCAATTCATGGCCAGCCACGGAAAATAAATGAGGGCGGCAATAAAGGTCGCGAAGATGCCGGCGCGCGAGCGGCTCAGCATCAGTGCGGTGAAGCATGCGCACAAGAGCAGCATGTAGATCCACGATTTCAACAGAAGCGTGTTTCGGCCCGGCTCGCCGGGCGGATGGTTTGAATAGGAACGGGCGATGTCTCTGACCAGGGTCAGCATCAGCAGCGTCCCAAGCCCGAGGAAGGTCGCAGCGGTATTGCGGTTGACGAAGACCGCGGTCAGGCTGTCGAGATAGGCCTGTTTCTCCACGACGATCAGGATGTTTGGGAACAGTGAAAACTGGATCAGCCCGAACACAGCGATGATACCAGCTGAAAGCCCGAGGAGGGTCAGCACTTTCCTTGCGCGCCGATCAGTATCGCATAAGAGAAGCCCCGTCAGGAAGGTGACGAAAGGCAGCGCCACCGCAAGGATCGACGCTAGCGTGTCGGCCGGAGCGACCGAGATTGCCGCGTACTCGACACCTGCCAGATCACGAGCAGCACGCCAGGCCGGGTTTGCCAGCCAGTTGGAAGGCAGCTCGATGGTCTGGATGAACGTCCAGCCCGTCACCACGACGAGCACCAACAAAGCGCTGCTGAAGACCCATCTGCTCTGTCTCGGCTCTCCGAACAGCAGTGCCGAGATGGCGCCAAGGGCAAACATGCCGATCGCCGCAAAGGCGAAGGGAAAGGGCGTGACGCTCCCAAACGGAATGAGCGTCAGTATAACGAGGCCGATAAACGCAAGGAGAAGAGCCTCTCGCAAGACCTGCCGATTGATGAGGTTGGATAACATTCGATTTCTTCACCAGCGGGCAGCAATAACGGAATTGCAACCCAAGCGGTCAATATGCACGCACTAACATAAGTTGCATATCAATGGCTTGCGTGTTAAAGTGCAACAGAATTTCACATCGTTTAAAATTGTCGCGAAAGACTTAAGCCAATCGAGACAAGCCCCGGCTATGCTCCGTCAAGCAGCATGAACGGGACAGACGTTCTGCGGCCAATACTTGGCAGATCACTAAATCGCCATGCCATTGACTGGGACAAAAGGCAAGCCTGATCTCAATCGGTTGCCCTGAACGGGGATTTAACAGATGAAGAAAACATTCGTTACACTTCTGGCACTGGCCTTTACAGCAGGAAATGCCTGCTCGGCATTTGCCGCCGGTCCCGCAGGTTTTGCCCGCGGCCTTAACGGCAATTCTGCGGTCAGTTATATCTCTGAAAAAGGCAAGATCATTCCGCCCTTCGCCCAGGTATTGTTCTGCGCCCAGAACCCGGCCGAATGCCGTGACAACAACGGTGTCTCGGTCATCGCGCTCACCGATGAGCAGATGCTGCAGCTGAAAACCGTGAACGGCGCCGTCAATCGTACGATGATCGGCAGGAACGATTCCCGCAGCGAATTGAACGGCGACGTCTGGAAGGTGAATGTCCGCAGCGGTGACTGCGAAGATTTCGCCCTCACCAAGCGCAGCCGGCTGATTGCGATGGGCTGGTCGTCGCGCGCTTTGCGGATTGCGACCGCCTATACGCCCTCCGGTGAAGGACATGCCGTCCTGGTGGTCAGGACCGATAAGGGCGACCTCGTGCTCGACAACAGGCAAAGCAGCATCAAGAACTGGCGAGACACCGACCTGCGCTGGGACAAGATTCAATCGGGAACAGACCCCTATGTCTGGTACCGGCTGTAACAGCGGGCGCAGCAAAATAAACCGAACGCACCTCCTCGAGATCGAAGTCGAGCCGCTCTGATGTGCGGCTCGACTTGTCATATCGCCCACATAAACCTATGCTTTTTGCTATCGGCAGGGCCACCGACACAGAACTGCGGCGCCCCGAGTTCGATTTCCGGTGTGGGTATCAAGCGATCTTCGATATTGTCTTTTCGCCCAGATTAAGTATGACGGACGCCCATGCTGCGACGCAGCATGATGTCCTACTCTAATGATTTGAGGGAATTATGCGCATCACGATGATTGGATCAGGCTATGTCGGCCTCGTTTCAGGCGTTTGCTTTGCGGATTTCGGCCACGACGTCATCTGCGTAGACAAGGATCTGAGTAAGATCGAAGCCCTTCGCGAAGGCCGCATTCCGATCTACGAGCCGGGTCTGGAACAATTGGTCGCCGAAAATACCAGCACCGGCCGGCTGTCGTTTTCGACGGATGTCGGTGAAAGCGTCCGTAGCGCCGATGTCGTCTTCATCGCGGTCGGCACCCCATCCCGGCGCGGCGACGGCCACGCGGATCTTTCCTATGTCTACGCCGCTGCGCGCGAGATTGCCACTTACGTGGAAGGCTTCACCGTTATCGTCACCAAGTCGACGGTGCCGGTCGGCACCGGCGACGAAGTCGAGCGCATCATGCGCGAAACCAATCCTGCGGCGGATGTCGCCGTCGTTTCCAATCCGGAATTCCTGCGCGAAGGTGCGGCGATCGAAGATTTCAAGCGTCCTGACCGTATCGTCGTCGGGCTGAATGACGACCGGGCGCGCGAAACCATGACCGAGGTCTATCGTCCGCTTTACCTCAACCAGGCGCCGCTGGTCTTCACCACCCGCCGCACCTCGGAACTGATCAAATATGCGGCCAATGCCTTCCTCGCGATGAAGATCACCTTCATCAACGAGATCGCCGATCTCTGCGAACGGGTCGACGCAAACGTCCAGGACGTCTCGCGCGGCATCGGTCTCGACGGCCGTATCGGCGCCAAGTTCCTGCATGCCGGCCCGGGTTACGGCGGCTCGTGCTTCCCCAAGGATACGCTTGCTCTTGCCAAGACGGCGCAGGATTACGACGCGCCGATCCGTCTCATCGAGACGACGATCTCGATCAACGACAACCGCAAGCGGGCGATGGGACGCAAAGTCATCTCGGCCGTCGGCGGAGACATTCGCGGCAAGAAGATCGCTATTCTCGGCCTGACCTTCAAGCCGAACACCGACGACATGCGCGACAGCCCGGCGATTGCGGTAATCCAGACCCTGCAGGACGCCGGCGCCAAGGTGGTCGGCTACGATCCCGAGGGCATGGAGAACGCCCGCAAGGTGATCGAGAACATCGAATATGCGAACGGTCCCTATGAAGCGGCCGCCGATGCGGATGCGCTTGTCATCGTCACCGAATGGAACCAGTTCCGCGCGCTCGATTTCAATCGCCTGAAGCAGTCGATGCGCGCTCCGGTCCTGGTCGACTTGCGCAATATCTACCGCAGCGACGAGGTCCGCAAATACGGCTTTACCTATACCGGCATCGGCACCAATCTCTATCAGGAATCAAACGCCTGACAGGTTCTGGTGAACCGGTAATCGTCCTGACGCCGCGGAGCAAATCCCGCGGCGTTTTGGTTTTCAATGCATGTCGCCCGGAAGTGTGCAGCGGTTCCGGGATAACGACATGCATCAAAACAAGAGCTAAAGCGCGTCACATGAATCAAGTTTGATGCGACGCGCTTTAGCGCACTGCGCCAAAAGGCCTGAACGCGCTTTAGTTGAGGAGCCCGACCCGCGTTCCTTTTATCGTCAGCACGGTCAGCCGACCCGTCGCCGAGACCGCGGTGTCGATGCCGATCCGTTGCGGACCGAATGTCGGGGTTCGCGCCGGGGTATGCCCGTGGATCACCAGGACGGGAAGCTGCGGCCCGTCATCCAGGAAGGGTTGGCGGATCCACATCAGGTCGCTGTCCTTCTGCTTTTTAAGGTCGATGCCCGGTTTGACGCCGGCATGGACAAAGACCACCCTGCCCATCCGCAGCATGATCGGCAGCGATTCCAGAAACTGAATATGCCGCTCGGGGATCATGTTGCGAATGACCCGGGCAATCATTTCGCTTCCAGCCGCCGACTGTAGCAGATGCTCGATATCGATGCCGTATGAGTGCAGTGTCTCGGTCCCGGCAAAGCCGAGCCATTCAAGAATGTGCGCCGGTTTACGATAGAGCTTGACCAGTTCCGCGTCGTGATTGCCGCATAGCGCGAAACGCTGAAATCCCGGCGGCGGGCTCTTGCTCAGGAACTCCAGCACCGCGCTCGAATCAGGCCCGCGGTCGACATAATCGCCGAGCATCACGATAAGTTTCGGCCCCGGAATGCGCGCTGCGTCCTCCTCGATGCGGCGATGCGCCTCGACGAGCTCCTTATAACATCCGTGAACATCGCTCATCGCATAGACCGCAGCGAATTCGCCTTCGGCAAACGTCAGCCGAGCGCGTCCTTTGTGGTTGCCGGCCAGTATCCGTATCTGTTGTCGCCACGGCCCGAGATAGTTAAACATGTAACCCATATATGAGGTCCGACAGCCCTCGAGGGTATCGGAAAAGCTCCATTTCCTGCCCATCCTTGCATGGGTATGAGGCTCAGTGTTCAAAAAGAAATTGGCCCGATCACGGCCTCATCGAAATTGTAACCGGAACCCCGCGTGAAGAGGCTATGCGGCCGTCGCCCGTGAACCGACAGCACTTTTCCTGCGTCGTCGATCGCTGCCGGAACGGTCTCCTCCCCACCGGACACTCAGCCTCGCGTCGAATCACCCAATCCTCGCATCTTCGCTTGCGGCTTTTATGCAGATCGGCTTTCGCAGTCACATCGTGCTGCCCTTACGCAACGTCCCCGCGACAGCGAAATTATGATTGCGAGAAACGCAATTTGTATTCGGCCGTTTTAGAAGGACATCACGGTCAATATCGCGCTGTATTTTGGTAGATGAGGGTTAATTCAGCGTTAAGCCATATTATTCGTTCCAGCAGCGGCTGTGTCCGCCGCTAGTTCTCCAAACCAAAGAACTTCCGGCAACCGGATTTCCACAGGCGACACCTCCAAAAAAGCTGCATAAATCAACTATAGCGAGAGCCTGTAGAAAAAAATGAACGCTTAAGCTTATCACGCTTGACGCTACTGCACCGGCGCATGATGATGGCGCATTGCGAGCGTGAATGACATTCTTTACCGGGATTCTCAGATCCAAAACTGCGGGGTGCAAAGTGGAAACTGCGGTTGATTCGAAACTTATCGAGGCGATCAGCTACGACGAAGACAGCCGGCATCTACGGGTCTATCTGACAAACGGTCAGAGGCGGGAATATGAAGGCGTCCCCAAGGGAGTTGTCGTCGGCTTGACGATGGCGGAATCCCCGGGAAATTTTTATATGACGGCAATCAGGGGCAAATATCCTCCCCGCCCCTAATGTGATCTTTAACTTCAGCTAAAATGCGGGACCGGCATCACCGGCCCCGCAAATCAGTGCCACCGACCGGCGCACATTCCATCAATAGCCACTGAAGAAATCGCGAACTGCATTGATCTCGAGCGGCGCAATCTCATGGCCGCCGGGATGCCAGACCGTTCTGACATCAGCGCCGCGATCCTTCAGATGCTCAGACAGCGCCTCGGTCATCGGGACGGGAGCGATTGGATCGCGCTGCCCGGCCGTCACCAGCACCTTTCTCCCCGCAAGAGTTGCCTGGGCTTCGGGCTGAAACGGAATGAGCGGGTGCATCAGAACGGCGGCATCGAAGATGCCCTTCTCGATCAACACATTGGCAAGAATGTTTGCGCCATTCGAAAAACCCAGACCGAGAATTTGGGAAGCCTGATGCTTGTCAGCCAATGCCTTGACATAGGCGGCCATCTTCTCCGTCGCCCGTGAGAGGTCGGCCATGTCGTAGACCCCCTCCCCGGTGCGACGGAAGAACCGCGCCGCACCATGTTCGGAAACGTCGCCGCGCGGCGAGAGGACAGTCGCTTCGGGCAGCAGGCGCCGGCCGAAATCGAAGAACTGGTTCTCGTCGCCACCGGTGCCATGCAGCACCAGCAGAATGGGTCTATCAGGTGCACCGGCATGCAGCCGGTGCACATATCCAGCTTCGGTCATAGCGCCTCTCCTTACGCTTCGAGCGGCTGCAGGTGCTGCTCGAGCAACGCGCGAAGATGAGCGTGCTGCTGGGGCAGCTTCAGGGCTTCACCGAGATGGGCCGTGTCCTCGTCGCGGTTGAAGCCCGGCTCATTGGTCGCGACCTCGAACAGCACGCCGCCCGGCGTGCGGAAATAGATCGCCCAGAAATAATCGCGGTCGATCACCGGCGTCACCTGATAGCCGGTATCCATCAGCGCCTTGCGCACTTCGAGCTGCTTTTCGCGGTTTTCGACGGCGAAGGCGACGTGGTGAACGGAGCCGGCGCCTGGAAGCGCGCGGGCGATGTTCGGCATGGTCTCGAGATCGATGAGATGCGCGCCGTTGCCGTCAGGCTTGATCAGCCGCTTGACGCCATCCCGTTCCTCGGCGACCTCGTAGCCCATGAACCTCAGGAGTTCGGTGGTGGCGCCTTCATCCCTCAGCCGCATCGCCACGGAATGGAAGCCGCGGATGGCGTGGTCTTCGCTGATGCCGCCGTGTGTCCAGGGCTGGCGGGCATCGTCCTTGACCTCAACGAGCGCAAAGCCGTCACCGTCGGGACCGGAAAAATTCAGGCGCTTCTCGCCGAAACTTTCCTCGGCCTTCAGCCCGCCGATATTCAACGCGCTGAAACGATCGCTCCAGAAGCCGAGCGAGCCTTGCGGAACGGACAACACCGTCGTGCCGACCTCCCCGGTGCCGGGACGGCCCTGTGCCATCTTCGGGAACGGGAAATAGGTCATGACAGTGCCGGGCGCACCGGTCTCGTCACCATAATAGAGGTGATAGACATCAGGCGCGTCGAAGTTCACCGTCTTCTTGACGCGGCGCAGGCCAAGCGCATTGGTGAAGAACTGATTGTTGGTCCGGGCGTCCTCCGCCATCGACGTGACGTGGTGCAGACCCTTGATCTGATCGAGCATGTGAGACCCCTTTCTTGCCCGCAATTCGCAGGCTTTCGATGGGGCTAAGATGCGCGCTGAAACTCCGTGGGAACAGACCCCCAGACCAAAACGCATTGTCTTCTTTTAGTGAACGAACACCGGTTTGCGTTCACACCTCGATATCTTGGGGATCGGTCGGCAACTGCCAATCGATCGGGGACCGCCCGCGCGACTGCAGGAAATCGTTCGCCTTCGAGAAATGCCCGCAGCCGAAAAATCCGTTATGGGCCGAAAGCGGCGAGGGATGCGGCGCCCTGAGCACCAGATGCCGCGTCGTATCGACAAAGGCGGCCTTGCGCTGGGCATAGGAGCCCCAGAGCAGGAAGACGACGGATTCGCACTCGTCGTTGACTTTGCGGATGACGGCGTCGGTGAAACGCTCCCACCCCTTGCCCTGATGGGCCGCCGCCTGCCCTTCCTCGACAGTCAGCACGCTGTTCAGCAGCAGCACGCCCTGCCTTGCCCAATGTTCGAGAAAACCGTGACGCGCCGGCGCTATGCCAAGATCGGTCTGCATCTCCTTATAGATATTGACGAGCGAGGGCGGGATGCGCACGCCCGGCCGCACGCTGAAACACAGCCCATGGGCCTGCCCCAGCCCGTGATAGGGGTCCTGCCCGAGAATGACGACCTTGACGCTGGAGATCGGTGTCAGGTCGAGGGCGCGGAAATATTCACTGCCCCGGGGGAAAATGCGCTTACCGCCCTGCTTCTGCGCGACAAGAAAGGACTTGAGCTGCTGCATATAGGGGCTTGAGAACTCCCCCGCCAAGGCGGCTTTCCAGCTCTCTTCGAGACTGACTGATGTATCGCTCATCCAGCAAACCCTTCGCATATCACGAAACAACGGACACACGGTTCTAACAAAATCGATCTACGCTGCAATGCCTGTCGGCTCGGCAATGGGTCCAGGGAGATAGAATCGGCGAGAGAAGATTGCGAGGGCTGTCCGAGGCACGGCCGTCCGTGTTTAACTATATGACGGCTTTGGTATTTACGCCGGCTGGCAGCCTGAGTAGAACCTTATGATAAACCGGAGACATGTCTTCAAATGAAATTCGGCACGAGCGGCCTTCGCGGACTTTCAGTGGATCTCAAGGGACGCGCCTCTGCGCTTTATGCGACGGCGTTCGGCAGATATCTGCTGCAGACCGGCAAGGCGCAGCTCGGCGACGCCATTCTGATCGGCCGCGATTTTCGCGATTCGAGCCCCGATATTTCGGGAAATTGTGCCGGCGCACTCGCCGCACTCGGCTTCCGGGTATTGGACTGCGGCAATGTCCCGACACCCGCCCTTGCCCTCTATGGCCTCGAGAGCAACGCTGCATGCCTGATGGTGACGGGCTCGCATATTCCGGCAGACCGCAACGGCATCAAGTTCTATCGCCCGGACGGCGAGATCGACAAATCGGACGAGGCTCATATCACCGCATCGGCGGCCGAGATCGAGCGAACCGGCGAGACCGTTGCAGAGGCCCCGGCTGAGACCGAAGATCATGAGGCGATCTGCCGTCAGCTGTTTTTCCAACGCAACGCCGACCTGCTGCCGCAAGGCGCACTATCCGGCTTGAAGATCGGCGTCTACCAGCACAGCACCGTCGCCCGCGATATGCTGGTTAACGTTCTCGCCCATTATGGCGCCGAGATCATTGCTCTTGGACGTTCGGAGAGTTTCATTCCCGTCGACACCGAAGCCGTTTCCGACGAGACGATCACGCTGATGAAACGCTGGGCGTCCGAGTACAAATTCGATGCGATCGTCTCGACCGATGGCGACGGCGACCGTCCGCTGGTCGCAGACGAAACCGGCATGCCGCTGCGCGGCGACCTTCTCGGCCTTGTCGCAGCCAATTTTCTCGGCGCCGGCACGGTCGTGACACCGGTGACCTCCAATTCCGGCATCGAGGCCGCGGGCGCTTTCGCTGTCAGGCGCACCCGCGTCGGCTCACCCTTCGTCATCGCAGGCATGGAAGAGGCCGTGGCCGCCGGTCAAGATCATGTCATGGGCTTCGAAGCCAATGGCGGGCTGCTGACCGCAACCCCGTTCGATATCAACGGCAGGTCCGTCAGCGCCTTGCCGACGCGCGATTGTTTTCTCCCGATGCTTGCGATCCTGTCGCTCGCCGCCATTCGCAGGCAGCCGCTTTCGGCCGTTGCCGCCTCCTATCATCTGCCCTTTGCCGCCGCCGATCGCCTGGAGAATTTTCCGTTGGAGACGAGTGCGGCGCTGATGGAGCATCTGCGCGCCTCCAGTGAAAACCTTGCCGCTTTCCTGCAGCCGATCGGCGAGGTGGCGGCGAAATCCGACATCGACGGACTTCGCGTAACGCTGAAAGACGGCAGCATCATTCATTTCCGCCCCTCCGGCAATGCGCCCGAAATGCGCTGCTACGTCGAAGCCGGGAGCGAAACCGCCGCCCTGGATCTGCTGAAGACAGGGCTCACCCGAATAACGGACTGGGCAAACGCCCGCTAAACATGCCACGAACAAGCTTTTTTCAAGGAACCCGCCTATGACGCAGAAAATCGTTCCCGTGATCATGGCCGGCGGCAAAGGCACGCGGCTCTGGCCGCTTTCCCGTGCCACCGCACCGAAGCAGTTCATCCAGTTCGTCGGCAACAAGACGCTGTTTCAGGAGACGCTCGAACGCGTTTCCAACCCGGAGCTCTATGAAGCCCCGATCATCGTCACCAATGAGGAATTTCGCTTCCTCGTCGCCGAGCAGGCCCGCACGCTGGGCGTCCCGCTCGCCGCGGTGCTGCTTGAGCCGGTCGCCCGCAACACTGCCGCCGCGGTGGCCGCCGCCGCTACCCTTGCCGCCGAGCTTTTCGGCAAGAACACCATCATCCAGATGCTCGCCTCGGATCACGAAATCCTCGCCGACAAGAGCTATTTCGATTGCATCCGCATCGCCCGGAATGCTGCGGCCGACGGCAAGCTCGTTACCTTCGGCATCAGCCCAACCGAGCCAGCAACCGGCTACGGCTATATCGAAATCGGCGATGCGCTTGAAAACGGCGCCCACAAGGTCAACCGTTTTGTGGAAAAACCGGCATTGGAAAAGGCCGAGCAGATGCTTGCCGACGGCGGCTTCTATTGGAACTCCGGCATCTTCATGTTCCCGGTGGAGGAACTCATCGCCGAGCTGCAGGAATATGCGCCCGATGTGCTGAAGGCGGCGAGCAAGGCCGTTTCCAAGGCAAGCCGCGACCTCGACTTTACCCGCCTCGACGCCGACCATTTCGCCAAGAGCCCCGATATCTCAATCGACTATGCGATCATGGAAAAGACCTCCAAGGCCGCTGTCGTCCCCTCGCCGTTCAAATGGTCGGACATGGGAAGCTGGGATGCCGTTTGGAAATCAGGCGTGCGTGACGACAACGGCAATGTCGCCGCCGCAAACACCACCGTCGTCAATACGCGCAATTCGCTGGTCATGACCCACGGCGTGCATCTTGCCGTCCAGGGCATGGAGGATGTGGCCGTCATCGCCAGCGAGGACGCCGTCTATGTCGGACCGCTCAAGGACAGCCAGAATGTCGGGCAATTGGTCAAGATGCTGGCCTCCTCTTCCGCGACGGCGAAATTCACCGAAACCCATCCGACATCCTATCGTCCCTGGGGCGGCTATACCTCGATCTTCAACGGCGATCGCTTCCAGGTGAAGCGTATCTTCGTGACACCGGGCAAGAAGCTCTCGCTGCAAAAACATCACCATCGCTCCGAACACTGGGTCGTCGTCAAGGGAACGGCCGAGGTGACGGTCGGCGAGACGGTACGGATGCTGCGCGAAAACGAGAGCGTCTATATTCCGCTCGGCGAAGTCCATCGTCTCGCCAACCCCGGCAAGATCCTCCTCGAACTGATCGAGGTGCAGACGGGCTCCTATCTCGGCGAGGACGACATCATCCGCATCGTCGATGAGTTCGGAAGAACGTGAGGTCGCAGCCGAACCGCCTGGCCAGGCCCAAACAATGCTTTTCCCGCGCGACCCGCCATCGCTGTTGAATTCGCTATCGCACTTCTCGTAGAATGGACGTACCGAGAGACATGACCGGAGATATCCCCTGATGCGCATCCTGCCCGCCCTCGCCGGATTTCTTTTAATCATGGCCCCGGCAATGGCGTTTGCCGAAACCGGAAAGATGCGAACCGCAAGCGAAGCTGAAATCCGCGAGCACCTGCCGGGCACGTCGGAACTGAAAGAAAGCAGCAACGGTTACGAATATCGCCAGGGCAACAGCAATGGCTATAAGATAACCAATGGCCAGGTGTGCGTCCGGTTTGCCAACAAGTCGACCGACTGCGTCAGCGTGAAGACCGACGGCGAGAAATTTCAGATGATCGACAAGAAAGGCGGCAGGACGAAATTTTAACTTACCCGGCAGGCTTATTTTGCCGGTGCAGTTTCACCGTCTCTGTCGAGAACGAATTCGGCGATCAGGCCGGAATGGTTCGAGCCAAGATTGTCATCGAGACGTTTCAGCGATGTCAGATAAAGCGGCGCGCGCGCAAATATGTGATCGATGGCGATCCCCAATGAGCCGGCAGCAATCGGCCATGTCGCCGGTTCGGGCGCGATCGTCTTCAGTCCCTGTTTGCGCAGGAAAGCCTGGATACTCGGGGCGATCGATGAAGAGTTGAAATCGCCTGACAGCACCACAGGGCCGTCGATCGAGCCAAGCGCTTTGGCGAGATCTTCCAATTCAGCCATCTGGAAATCGTCGAAATATGGTTTGCTCAGATGCGCCGACACCAGACTGACGGTTTCGCCGCCGAAGTCGACGCTCGATATAACCAGCCTGTTTTTCCGCAAACTGCCCATGCTAACGACCTGCTGGTTGACGAACGGCCGTTTGGACAGCACCAGCGTATCGCACGTATCTTTCCCGGTGTCGCAACCGATATGATAGGGATAGGCCTTGAACAATTGCTGCAGATGGAACGTCAGCGGCTTGGCTTCAAGCAAATTGACGACGTCGGCATTCGACGCGATCACCATGTCGGTGATGGCAGTCGAGTTTTTCCAGTTGTCGATCGCGATGTTGAACGACATCAGACGAAAAAGCGGCGGCCTGTCCGTGCCTCTGCCGTCCTGCGAAAACTCCCGCAGCATGATGACGCCGTGAGCGATGAGAAGAAGCGAGACAAACAGAAGGACGAAGCCGTAAATCTGTCGCCTGACAGCCAGAATGACAAGGCTGGCGGCCACAAAGAGGACGCCGAAGTGAACCTGAAAGCTGTAGAGAAAGGACAGCAGCCAGAAGTTCGTGACATAGCGCAAGGACACGATCGCGATGGCAACGGTCAGAAACGCGCAGAGAATCCAATAAATTATCTCTCTCATCGATCCTGACCTGCTTGCAGACGACCCGCCGGCCATAACATGCAGGCCGAAATGTTGCAACGCAGCATAATTGCCGAAGGCCGCAGCCGGGCCTTCGGACCATATTGACGGCCCTGCATCATCGGCAGGGCAGCGGCCGAAATGCCGGCAACCACAGCAAAGGCGGCGGCTGCCTTCTCTTTCAAAGATCTATCGACTCGGCCTCTTCTTATCTTGTAAGTGGGGTCACGCGATACGGAATCGGCTTTTGCCGTCGGCAGCGAGCCGAGAGAAGGTGGGAATGCGCTACTTCATTACCGGGACGGCCGGCTTTATCGGTTTTCATCTGGCTAGGCGCCTGCTGCAGGAAGGCCACGAGGTCACCGGCTTCGACGGCCTCACTCCCTATTACAACGTCAAGCTCAAGGAGATGCGCCATGCAGCACTCTCCCAGTTCCCGGCCTTCAAACCGGTCATCGCTATGCTCGAGGAGCGCGAAGCGCTTGAGGCGGCGGTTGTCGCGGCCAAGCCGGACATATTGATCCACCTCGCCGCCCAGGCCGGCGTGCGATACAGCCTGGAAAATCCCGAGGCCTATCTTCGATCGAATGTCGAAGGCTCGTGGAACATCATGGAAATCGCCCGGCGCGTCGAAATCCGTCACCTGATGCTGGCCTCGACGTCATCGATCTACGGCGCCAATGCGACCGTTCCCTTTCACGAGACCGATCGCGCCGACGAGCCGCTGACCATCTATGCCGCAACGAAGAAATCGATGGAGCTGATGGCGCATAGTTATGCCCATCTACATAAGATCCCGACGACGGCCTTTCGCTTCTTCACCGTTTACGGCCCTTGGGGCCGGCCCGACATGGCGCTGTTCAAATTCACCAAGAACATGCTTGAGGGACAGCCGATCGAGATCTACGGCGAAGGCAATATGAGCCGTGACTTCACCTATATCGACGATCTCATTGAGGGGATCGTCAGGCTGTCGGCGATCGCCCCTGGTGAGGATAACCGCCTGGACAACGTGGCTGTCGAAACGCTTTCGCGCCAGGCGCCCTTTCGGGTCGTCAATATTGGCGGCGGCCAGCCGGTCAGCCTGATGGATTTCGTCGAAACGGTGGAAAAGGCGCTTGGCCGTCCGGCCATCCGCAAGATGCTGGCGATGCAGAAGGGCGACGTCCCGCGCACCTTCGCAGCACCCGATCTGCTCGTTGCGCTGACGGGTTACAAGCCGGATACGACTTTGGATGTCGGCGTCAAGGCCTTCGTCGACTGGTATCTCGACGTCCGCGGCGAACTCGACGCCTAATTGGGTTATCCCCGGCGCCGACCCGAATTGTCTTTCCTATGACCAGGAATATCAGCGCAGAAACGCCGCCGCTTCAACCGCGTCGACCGCCTTCGAAAACACATAGTCGACGACAACCGTCAGTGTCTGCGAATAGGCCTTGAGCTGATCAGTCTTGCCCTCGATTTCAGCAGGGCCGCGCAGGACGAAAGGAACGCCCGGGCGCACGAAACCGGCGCGTGTCGTCAACGGAATTTCCGGCGAATGGCCGATGGCGGAGGTGTACATCAGGTCGCGGCCGAGGCTGGCCGGACCGATGGCGAACGCCGGCCCGGCGGCGGCCGTGATGGTCAGAGTCAAAGCGATGGCGGCAAGAATTTTGTGCATGTCGAAGTCCCCGTTTGCGGATCGGCGGGCTTCGCTTTGCCCGTCTCCAAACGATCGACGCGTCTGTCCACGCTTCGGTCGCTTTCATGAGGCCACTCTACACATCAGTATTTGCAGGGCTTTTAAGCGGATCAGTCAAATTTTATGAAATTCGGTTTTCTGTCCCGATAGGGCACACGGGAAAACGCTTTCCCCGCCATGACGTCGCCAAGGCAAGATCGACGGAATAACGAGGGACGCTGACCGCAATCTAAAACATGTCGCGCAAAAGTGTGCAGCGGTTTTGCGGCAACGACATGCGCAAAAACAAAGAGCTAAAGCGCGACGAGCGAATCTGAAAGATCGCGACGCGCTTTAGAGAACGCGATCCAGCTTCTTGTTGATATGCAGGTTGGGCATCAATCCCGCACTTTGGGCGGCATGATAGGATTCGCGCGCCGCATCGAACGAGATCGACCACATGATGGCGCTCAGGAGCAGCGCAATAATATAAATTTGGATACGCATCTCATCGGCGATACGGAAAGAGCAAGGCAGTTTTGTGTCAAAAAATGACCGCGGAAATAGAAAAAATCGGCGGGGTTTTTCCCCGTGCGTTTGGGATCAAACATATCAGTATCGCGTGAATTAGCGATGGTCCGTAGCCACCTTTTGGCAGCCAACCCCGAGCCACCTTGAGAACCCTCAGAGGTCCGTTTGCCACGGGCCTCTTTGCTTTTTCCCCGACATTTGCCGAAGGCGGCCGATATCCCTCAA
This sequence comes from Rhizobium acidisoli, assembly GCF_002531755.2. NCBI lineage: Bacteria > Pseudomonadati > Pseudomonadota > Alphaproteobacteria > Hyphomicrobiales > Rhizobiaceae > Rhizobium > Rhizobium acidisoli. The sequence goes on from NZ_CP034998.1 coordinate 3,122,391, forward strand.
TATATCGAACCTGATCGCAAAATATATCAATCGATTGACTTATTTTGCGATTGGCGTTATAAAACTGTCATGAACCAGGAACACGACACCCAAACTCCACCAGCATCCGCCCGCGCCGAGGCCGCGCGGCAGAAGATGTTGGCCGCCGCCCTCGACGTCTTCGGCCGCTACGGTTTTGACGGCGCCTCGACACGGCAGCTGACCGAAGCCGCCGGCGTCAATCTGCAGGCGATCCCCTATTATTTCGGCAGCAAGGAAGGCCTCTATATCGCCACCGCCGAGTATCTGATGGCCCGCATCGATACGCATGTCGGCGACATGAGAGCCCGCATCGGCACGCGTCTCATGGCGCTCGACGCCGCCGGTGAAACACTCGGCGAAACGCACGCCCGCCTGTTCCTCACAGAAATTCTCCAGACGATGGTGACGCTTTTCGTCGGCAAGGAATCCGAATCCTGGGCACGCTTCCTGATCCGCGAGCAGATGGAGCCGACCGAAGCCTTCGCACGGGTTTATCAGGGCATCATGCTGCCGATGATCGAGATGGGTCGGCGGCTGATCGGCGCCATCCTGCGGGAAGATCCCGCCTCGGAACACGTGCGCCTGCGCACCTTCAACCTTATCGGCAGCATCCTTGTGTTTCGCGTCACCCACGCGGCCGTGCTTGCTCAGATGGAATGGGACGCCGTCGGCCCGGAACAGGTGGAAACCTTGCGCGGCCTCGCCGCCGAACTGGTCGATATGCTCGGCCCCTCGAAGGGAGGCGCGGCATGAAACGCCTCGTCCCCATCACCTTCCTTCTCCTCGTTGCGGCAGGCGCCGCCGCCTGGTGGTACGGCCTGCCTGAAAAGCTCGGCTGGCTGCCCGAGGCCCGCCGCGAATTCGTCCTTTACGGCAATGTCGACATCCGCCAGGTCTCGCTCGGCTTCCGCGTCAGCGGCCGTCTCTCCGAACTCGGCGTCGACGAAGGCGATGTCGTCAAGAGCGGAACGGTTCTGGCAAAGCTCGATGCCGCGCCCTATGAATTCGCCGTCCGCTCAGGCGAAGCCAATGCCTCGGCCCTTCGGGCAACGCTCGACAAGCTGAAGGCGGGCCCCCGCCCGACCGAGATCGCCCAGGCGCGCGCCGCCTATGACGAAAGCCTCGCCGATCTCGAAAATGCCAACCTCGCCTATGACCGAGCCCGCCAGCTTCGTCCGCAGGGCACAATTTCCGAAGCGACGCTCGACCAGGCGACCGCCGCAAGGGCGATGGCCGCTGCCCGCTCCGAGTCCGCCAACGAGGCGCTGAAGCTGCTGCAGGAGGGTTCGCGCATCGAGGATATCGCCGCCGCCGATGCGCAGGTGAAGGCAGCCGAGGCAACGCTCGCCTCGGCCCGCACCTCGCTTGCCGATACCGAGCTGCGCGCACCGAACGACGGCGTCATCCTCTCGCGTGTGCGGGAGAACGGCGCAATCGTCTCGCCGGCCGATACCGTCTTCGTGCTCTCCCTGACCGAGCCCGTCTGGGTGCGCAGCTATGTCGCCGAGCCCGATCTCGGCCGCATCCACCCCGGCATGAAGGTCTCCGTCGCCTCCGATACGGCACCCGACAAGCCCTATGAAGGCACGATCGGTTTCATCTCGCCGGTCGCCGAATTCACCCCGAAATCGGTGGAGACGCCGGAACTGAGGACCGGTCTCGTCTATCGCCTGAGGATCGTCATCGACAAACCAGGCACGGATCTGCGCCAGGGCATGCCGGTTACCGTGCGCCTTCCCCATTCTCAGGCAGACGGACGATGACCGCCGCCGAAACCGCCCCCCGGACAGAGCGGGACGACAGGCCGCTCGTCCGCATCGACGGCGTCACCAAACGTTTCGGCGATGCGCCCGCAGCCCTCGACGCCGTCTCGGGCATCATCGGCGGCGGTGCCATCACCGGCCTCGTCGGCCCTGACGGCGCCGGCAAGACAACGCTGATCCGCCTGATGACCGGCCTGATGCTGCCGGATACGGGGACAGTGGAGGTCCTCGGCTTCGACACCAGGAAGAACGCCGCCGGCATCCAGGCGGCAATCGGCTACATGCCGCAGCGTTTCGGCCTCTATGAGGACCTCTCGGTCCAGGAAAATCTCGATCTCTATGCCGATCTGCGCGGCCTGCCGAAAAGCGAACGCGCGGACGCCTTCGACGAGCTGCTGACCTTCACCGACCTCAAGCGTTTCACCGGCAGGCTCGCCGGCAAACTCTCCGGCGGTATGAAGCAGAAGCTCGGCCTTGCCTGCGCGCTTCTGAAGAAGCCGCGCCTGCTGCTGCTCGATGAACCCGGCGTCGGCGTCGACCCGATCTCGCGCCGCGACCTCTGGAAGATGGTCGAGAACCTGACCAGGGAAGGCATCGGCGTGCTCTGGTCGACCGCTTATCTCGACGAGGCGGAAGCCTGCGACCATGTGCTGCTGCTGAACCAGGGAAAGCTGCTCTTCTCCGGAAAACCGGCGGAGATGACCGAGCGCGTCAACGACCGGGTCTTCAGGGTGTCCGATGTCGCCGGGCGCCGCCGGCAGGTGCTTGCCGAACTCCTGCAGGCCGACGGCGTCATCGACGGCGTGATCCAGGGCGAGGCGATCCGCCTGGTGGCGGCTAAGGACAAAAAGCCCGATATCGGTAAGGCCGGCGACGGCGCATCGCTTAGCCCCGCCCCGCCCCGCTTCGAGGATGCCTTTGTCGATATGCTGGGCGGCGGCCCCGGCGGCCGCTCCAGGCTTGCCGAGGCTCAGGAGCCGCTGAAGGCTGAGGGCGACCGGCCGGTGATCGAGGCCAAGGGCTTGACCAAGCGTTTCGGCGATTTCACCGCCGCCGACGACATCAGCTTCGATATCCGCCGCGGTGAGATCTTCGGCCTGCTCGGCCCGAACGGCGCCGGCAAATCCACGACGTTCAAGATGCTTTGCGGCCTGTTGAAACCGACCGGCGGCGAAGGCCGCGTCGCCGGTTTCGACCTTCGCCGCGATGCCGCCGAAGCCCGCAACCAGCTCGGCTACATGGCGCAGAAATTCTCGCTCTACGGCGATCTCACCGTCATGCAGAATCTCGAATTCTTCGCCGGCGTCTATGGCCTGCGTGGGCAGCGCAAGCGCGAACGCATCGCGCTGATGACCGGCATTTTCGATTTCGGCCGCCACGCCCATGAGCCCGCCAAGGACCTGCCGCTTGGCCTCAAGCAGCGCCTGGCGCTTGCCTGCGCCGTCATGCACGAACCGCGCGCCCTCTTCCTCGACGAACCGACATCGGGCGTCGATCCGATCACCCGGCGCGAGTTCTGGACGCATATCAATGCGCTGGTGGAAAAAGGCGTCACCGTGCTCGTCACCACGCATTTCATGGACGAGGCGGAATATTGCGACCGCATCTCGCTGATCTATCGAGGCCGCTCGATCGCGCTCGGCTCGCCGGATGAATTGAAGGCCCGGGTGGCAACGAAAGAGCAGCCGGACCCGACGATGGAGGATGCCTTCATCGCCCTGGTGCAGCAATCGGAAGCGGAGGATGCTGCATGAGCGCCTCTTCCGGCCGACGTCGGCGTCTTTTTGCCCTCGTGCGCAAGGAAAGCTTCCAGGCGATCCGCGATCCGAGCAGTATCCTCATTGCCTTCGTGCTGCCGCTGATCCTGCTCTTTCTCTTCGGTTACGGCGTCTCGCTCGATACCACCCGAACCCGCATCGGCCTCGTGACCGAGGAGCTGACGCCGCTGACACAGGACCTGTCGGCGAGCTTCCAGGCCTCGCGCTATTTCGATGTCGCAATGGGCCGCGACCGGCGACTGTTCGAGGAAGACCTCGTGCTCGGCAAGGTGCGCGGCATCGTCGTCATCCCGGCCGATTTCACCACGCGTTACACCGCAGGCAACCGTCCCGCCATCCAGGTGATCGTCGACGGTTCCGACCCGAACACCGCCAATTTCGTCCAGAACTACGCCCAGGGCGCCGTCGCCAACTGGGAACAGCAGCGGCAGGCCGACGTCGCCTCCCGCAGTCCCGCCATCGCGGTCGAGCAGCGCTTCTGGTTCAATCCGGAGCTCACCAGCCGCAATTTTCTCGTGCCCGGCTCCATCGCCATCGTCATGACGCTGGTCGGCACGCTGTTGACCTCGCTCGTCGTCGCCCGCGAATGGGAACGCGGCACCATGGAGGCGATGATGGCGACGCCGGTGACGGCGGTCGAACTGCTCACCGGCAAGATCCTGCCCTATTTCCTGCTCGGCCTCACCTCGATGTCGCTCTGCGTGCTGCTTGCCGTCTTCCTGTTCGGCGTGCCGTTCCGCGGCTCGGTCGCCGCCCTTTATGCGCTTTCGGCCGCCTTCCTGATCCCGGCGCTGGGGCAAGGCCTGCTGATCTCGACGGCAACGAAGAACCAGTTCCTCGCCTCGCAGATGGCACTGATCTCTGCCTTCCTGCCGGCCTTTCTGCTCTCGGGCTTTCTGTTCGAGATCAACTCCATGCCTGTTGTCATTCAGTGGATCACCTTCATCGTGCCGGCGCGTTACCTGATCCCCAGCCTGCAGACGGTATTCCTCGCCGGCGACATCTGGCCGATGTTCGCAAAGGCAATCGCCGTCATGCTGGCGATCGGCGCCATCATGTTCGTGCTTGCGGCCCGCAGCACCCGGAAGAGGATCGGCTGAGATGGGATGGACAAGGCTCTACGCCCTCATCGTCAAGGAACTGCTCGCCGTGCTTCGCGACCCCAAGGGCCGCGCCATCCTGATCGGCCCGCCGATCGTCCAGCTTCTCGTCTTCTCCTATGCCGCGACATTGGAAGTGCGCAATGTCGATGTGATGATCCTCAACCGCGACAGCGGTCACTGGGGCCAGGAGCTGATCGAGCGTATCGACGGCTCGCCGACTTTCCGCCGGATCGAGATGGCGGAAAGCCAGGCGGATATCAGGGTGGCGATCGATAACCAGACGGCCATCGCGGCGATCGAGATCGGCCCGGACTTTTCGCGCAATATCGAGGCGGGAACGCCTGCGGATCTGCAGGTGGTGCTCGACGGTCGCCGCTCCAACGCCTCGCAGATCGTCGCCGGCTACCTCTCGCAGATCGGCGGCGCCCTTGCCGCCGAAACACCGGCAGGCAGACGCGCCGGCGCCGGCATCGTCTCATCGGTGCCGCGCAATTGGTTCAACCCGAACCTCACCTACCAATGGTTCATGGTGCCGAACCTGATCGCCAGCATCGCGCTTTTGATCGGCCTGATCGTCACGGCCTTGTCAATCGCCCGCGAGCGCGAACTCGGCACTTTCGACCAGCTGATGGTCTCGCCGCTGCGCCTGCACGAAATCCTGATCGGCAAGCTGATCCCGCCGATGATGATCGGCCTCTTCCACATCACCGTCTATATTCTGGCCGCCGTCTTCCTGTTCGAGGTGCCGCTGCGCGGCTCGCTGTTCCTGCTTTACGGCAGCGCGGTCTTCTACCTCGGTGCAGTCGCAGGCCTCGGTCTCTTCATCTCGGCGCTATCGATGACGCAGCAGCAGGCGATCCTCGGCGCCTTCCTGTTCATGGTCCCGGCCATGCTGCTCTCGGGCTTCGCGACGCCGATCGAAAACATGCCGGCATGGCTGCAGCCGGTGACCCTGATCAACCCGCTGCGTTATTTCCTGGTGATCGTGAAAGGCGTTTTCCTCAAGGATATCCCCTTGAGCGAGGTGGTGAACCAGACAATCCCGCTGGCGCTGATCGCCGCCGTCACACTCAGCGCCGCCGCCTGGCTCTTCCGCCGGCGCCTGGAATAATCCAATACCGCCGCATGCTTCGGTCGGCTCACAGAATGTGAACCGGCCTGCCAAAGCGTGACTCTCTCCTGCGGGAACCTCGGATTGGCGTGGTCGTTACCCAAACGCAACCCCAGCAAAGGAGAAGCAAAATGTACAAGATCCTACTTGTCTCCAGCGCCCTTGCGCTGTCGTCTTTTGCCACCAATGCGTTCGCTGATGGCGCCGTGACCGGTGCAGCCGGCGGCGCCATCACCGGCGCAATCGTCGGTGGTCCCGTGGGTGCTGCCATTGGCGGCGTGGCCGGCGGTGTCGCCGGTGCCGTTGTCGATCCGCCGCCGCGCGAGGTCGTCACCTATGTTGAGCAGCAGCCTGCCCCGACCGCCTCGGTGGTGGTCCAGGAGCCGATCGTCGTCGGCAAGCCGCTTCCGGCTGATGTCGTCGTGACGCCGGTGCCCGACAATCCGAAATATGCCTACACCGTCATCAACGATCGCCATGTGATCGTCGAGCCGCGCACCCACCGCGTGGTGCAGGTCATCGAATAATCAAGCAACCGAGGCCGCCTGCTGCGGCTCGGCAACTTCCGGCCCCGCCTCGGCGGGGCCCTTTTTTCGTGGACTTGCGAAAACGCATTATGCTCGTCGCCGGTTCATGCCCTGTAAGCGACGAGCACCGCACCGCCGGCGATCATGATAACGCCAAGCCAGTTCGGAAGCGTCAGGCGTTCACCCAGGAAAAGCACCGCAAAGACGGCCACGAAGACGACGGAGAGCTTGTCGATCGGGGCGACCCGGGCAGCATCCCCGAGCTTCAGAGCCCGGAAATAGCAAATCCAGGATGCGCCGGTGGCAAGGCCGGAGAGCACCAGGAAGAGCCAGCTCCGGCTCGAAACCGAAGACGGCTCCTGCCAGCTGCCCGTGATATAGACCATCATTGCCGCCGCCAGCAGGATGACGATCGTGCGAACGAAGGTCGCGAAGTCGGAATTGACGTTCTCGACGCCGACCTTGGCGAAAATCGCCGTGAGCGCTGCAAAGCCGGCGGAAAGAAGCGCCCAAAGCGGCCAGCTTGTCAGTAGGCTTTTCATGCCGCTTGTCCTTCCCCCGTTGCGCCTCAATCCTTGGGAAGATTAGACTTTCAGCTCGCGCCGCTCGCGCTCGGTCACCATGGCGAGATCCAGCACCTTCTGCAGGTTGGCGGCGTGGCGGAAGTTCGGGTCCGGCTGGACGCCGGTCGCCACGGCCTCGGCAAAACGCTCGTAGTTGGTCGCCACCGGTTCAACCTCGATCTGCGTCCAGGTGGCGGTTTCGACACCTTCGCCGAGGCAGCCATGCAGCTCGGAGCCGTTGGGGCGATGGATGACCTCAAGACTGCCTTTTTCGCCGTAGATGCGCAGCTTCAGCTCGTTCAGATGGCCCGTGGCCCAGCGGCTGGCGTGGATAACGCCGAGCGCGCCGTTGGCGAAATCGACCGACATGGTGAAGCTGTCATTGGCATCCAGCATATATTCGCCGATCTGGCCGCCCGGCGCCTTGTTGAAGGTCTTCAGCCGCGCGAAGACGTGGTCGATGTCGGTCGCTGCGCCATAGGCGGCGAAATCGAGGATATGGATGCCGACGTCACCAAGCACACCGTTCGAGCCGTGGCCAGTGGAAAGCCGCCACAGCCAGGTCGATTCCGTGCGCCAATCGCCCCAGGCGCGCGACACGAGCCAGCTCTGCAGATAGGAGGCTTCCACATGCCTGATCGTGCCGAGTTCGCCTGATAGTACCATCTCGCGGGCCCGCTGCAACGGCGCGACATTGCGGTAGGTCAGGTTCACCATGTTGATGACGCCGGCCTTTTCCGCTGCCTCCGTCATCTCCAGCGCCTTCGCATAGTTCTCCGCCAGCGGCTTTTCGCAGAACACATGTTTGCCGGCAGCAATCAGCGCCATGGTCGTCGGGTGATGGATCCGGTCGGGCGTGACATTCGTCGCCGCATCGAATTCACCCCAGGCGATCGCCTCTTCAAGGGACAGAAACCGCTTTTCGATGTTGAACTTGTCGGCGAAGGCGGAAAGCCGTTCGGGATCGGTGTCGACGGCGCCGACCACCGTCACGCCATCGATGAGGGAAAAGCGGGCGAGCTGGTTTTTCGCCATCACGCCCGTGCCAAGAACGAGTATTCGCATGGATGCTCCTCAGCGGTAACCGGCTTCGCCGGCCTGGTGCAGTCTCGGGCCGCGTTCGACGATCGGCTCCAGTGCCTTTTCTACCGGCACATTTGGGGCGTCGGTAATGCCAGTCAACGACCCTTGCGGGTTGTACGCCCATTTGACGCCGTTGATCAGCACCTTCTGGACGGTGGCGTCGTGATAGGTCGGATAGGTCTCGTGGCCGGGGCGGAAATAGAAGATGTTGCCGGCGCCGCGCCGCCAGGTCAGGCCGGAGCGGAACACTTCACCGCCCTGGAACCAGGAGATGAACACCGTTTCGAGCGGCTCCGGCACCGAGAACTGCTCGCCGTACATCTCCTCGTTCTCGAGTTCGAAATGCTCGCCGATGCCGGCGGCGATCGGATGGCGCGGGTTGATCGTCCACAGCCGCTCGCGCTCGCCCGCCTCGCGCCATTTCAGCGCGCAGGGTGTGCCCATCAGCCGTTTGAAGATCTTCGAGAAATGGCCGGAATGCAGGACAAGCAGGCCCATGCCTTCCCAGACGCGCTTGGCGACCCGCTCGACGACGATGTCGGAGACGGCGCCGTGATCCTTATGGCCCCACCAGGTCAACACGTCGGTTTCGGCAAGGCGGGCTTCACTCAGCCCATGTTCCGGCTCTTGCAGCGTCGCCGTCGTCGCCGAAATGCCAGGGTCGGTATTCAAAGCATTGGCGATCGTCGTATGCATGCCCTCGGGATAGATCCCCCGGACAATCTCATTGGTAGTCTCGTGGATATTCTCTCCCCAGACGACGGTGCGAATGGCCATGATGTGCTCCTGTAGAAACTGGAAGTATCGAGAGGCAGGAAGGCAGGGATTCAAAGCGCTTTGGAAAACAGCGCCGGCTGCGCCTCGTCTCCTCCACGTCTCAGCAACACATAGACCTTTGTCAGGAATTTGACAAAGGGGAAAATTTACCGCCGGAAGATCGAAAATCAGGCAGGAAATATCACAGCAATATCAATGAGAAACCGATTTCGAGAAGAGATTGACGACCACAACGCCTGAAATGATCAGCCCGAGCCCGACGATCGCCGGCAGGTCGAGACGCTGCTTGAAGAAGACCAGGCCGACGGAGGAAATCAGGACGATTCCCAAAGCGCTCCAAATTGCATAGGCGATGCCGACAGGGATGCTTTTCAGCGTCAGCGACAGGCAGTAGAAGGCGGCCGCATAACAGGCGACGACGAGCACCGTCGGCCCGATGCGGGTGAACTGCTGCGACAGCTGCAGCGCGGTCGTGCCGATGACCTCGAGCACGATGGCGGCAAACAACAGCCCGTAGACGGCGGCCTGGCTCATGGCGAAATTCCTTCGGATTATTTCCCGGTCAGTTCGACAAGGCGATCGATGAGATCCCGCCTCAGAACGCCGTCGATATCATGGCTTTCCAGCGTATCTGCGAACCACAGCCCGTCGGCGGCAAAACGCACGACCTGTGCGTCGAGGGAGGAATCGGTGCCGACATATTCCTCCGCCCGCGCCTGCACCCATTGGCGCCAGCGAAGACGCAGCCGGGGTTCGGCAAGAAGCGCGATCGTCACCTGCGTCCAGCTCCTGGAATCGTCGGGACGATCCTTGAGACCGGATACGGCCCGCAGATAGGCGCGGGTGAAACGGCCCTGCGGCAGCGGATCGCCGCGCATCAATTCCTCTATATCGGCGTCGAACTTTTGAAGCAGGCTCTCGAACAGGGCATCCAGCAGCGCATTCTTCGTCGGGAAGTGATGCAGCAGCCCGCCCTTGCTGACGCTGGAGGCGGCGGAGACCGCATCGAGCGTGACCGCGGCCATGCCTTCGCTGGCAGCAAGGCGCGCCGCGACATCCAGCAACTGCTGGCGCACAAGGATGGGCTGTTTCTTGCGATGATGAGCGTTCGACATTTAATTAAAAGATACCGTCTGGACGGTTTTGTCAAGGAGAATCGGTCGAAGCCCCTGCGCTACAGGCATTATGAGCAAAATGCCGCGGCAGCTTGATGACAGTTGCGATCATTTTACCCCCGGTGCATGAAGGTGGCAGACGGGGAATGATATCTGGGATGGTTTCGTGACGGAGAAGGTCACCACTTTATATGAAGCGATCGGCGGCGATCCTGCCGTGCGGGCGCTGACGCACCGTTTCTACGAACTGATGGACAAGCTGCCGGAGGCAAGCAACGTGCGCGCCGTGCACCCGCCGAGCCTTCACGGCAGCGAAGAGAAATTCTACGAATATATGAGCGGCTATCTCGGCGGCCCGCCGCTTTATACCGACAAACGCGGCCATCCGCGCCTGCGCAGCCGCCATTTCGTCGCCGAGATCGGCCCCGTCGAGCGCGACGAGTGGCTGCTCTGCTTCCGCCGCGCCCTCGACGAGACGATATCAAGCCAGGCGCTGCGCGATCTCATCTGGGCGCCGGTGGAGCGGCTCGCCTACCACATGCAGAACAGGGAATAACCATGAGCCTGAATGCGCGTCTGGAGCCAGTGCTCTATCTTTTTGCCGGTGTGTTCGGCGTCGCCGGCGTGGCTCTTGCGGCTCTTGCCGCCCATGGCGGCGGGCAAGCCAACCTGGCGGCATCCGCATCCGCCATGTGCCTCGCGCACGCCCCTGCCCTGCTGGCATTGGCTCTTAGCACCGCCAAGCTCAAAACCGCCTGGCTGGCCGGTTTTCTGATGATTGTTGGAACGCTGCTCTTTGCCGGCGATCTCGTTACCCTGCGTTTTGCCGGTTCTGGTCTCTTCCCCTACGCCGCCCCGACCGGCGGCTGGGCGATGATGCTGGGGTGGCTGGCCGTTGCGGCAGGCGCTGTGTTTCGGGTTCGCTCCTGAGAGAGCTTTGGCTGAGGATGCTCCATATCAGAGCAATCCATCCGGAAATGGGGGCTGATGGGAAGGCACGAACCTCTCCTCCCTCATCCCTGTGCTCGTCACAGGGATCCAGTGCGCCCAAGTCCTTGGGCGCGAGAGAAGCTTTTCAACTTCGTCTTGAGTTATTCACCGCGCGGACGCGCGGTGGCTGGATTCCTGTGACGAGCACAGGAATGAGGTGCGGAGGTTAGCGGCCTTCAGTTAAATTTTCGGTTGGCACGCGAGGCGCCTTCCGCAGTTATACGCCCTCAACCACATTAAACCCCTCAAAAACCGGCGGGCCCTTGTACATGGCCTTGCGGTCGCCGGCATTGCGGTGCGCCGCGCGAAAATTCTCGGACTTCGTCCAGTTCTGGAAATCCGCTTCGCTCGTCCAGACCGTATGCGAGGAATAGAGCGTGTAGCCCTCCTCTTCGCTGGCCTTGCCGCGCAACAGGCGGAATTCGACGAAACCGGGCACGTTGGCTAGGCTGGAAGCGCGATCGCGCCATACCGTCTCGAAATCACCTTCGTTCCCGGTTGCGACCTTGAAGCGGTTCATTGCGATATACATGCGATCTCCTTACGCCTTCCTCTTGCCGGCCCTTGCCGCATAAGAGGGAAAGGCGACAACATTATTGCCGTTTGCCGCCGCCGGGCCAAGTGGCCTCGTCGTTGCTTCTCCGGGCATGCGTGCTTCCCAGGTCGGGAACAGCGCCACATTCTGGTAAATCTCCTGGCGTTCGGCATGCTGCCGGAAAAGTTCGTAGAACTCGGGCACGAGGCCCTCGCCCGTCTGCGCGGCAAGCTTGTGCAGGCCGATCATGGTGAAGCCATCGGGACGCTGGTCTTTCATCGGGAATTGTCTCGCTCGTTCATCGTCTGCAGCGCACGCTCTAGGCTGGACTTGCTGCCGTTGCGTAGCGGGATGAAGGCCTTGCCGAACTTTTTGCAGCCGGTCTTCACGCGCAGGCAGGCATCGTGGCTGATACAGTCGATCGGGCAGAACACGCAGTCGACCGACGGCAGCACGGTATCGATGCGGGATACCGCTTCGCGCAGGCCGCCGTCGTGATGAAGGAGTTCGGCGCCGAAATTGCTGGCGATCTGGCGAAGATGCGCCACTTGGCAGTCACGCCCGCCGACATAGAGGAAACTGCGGCCATCCAGTTTGGATCGCCCGGCGGACGCCTGAGCAACGCCCTCGCCCGCGACGTCGCGGACCTCCCGGTTCGATCCCTTCTTGCCCTTGCGAGCCATATACCACCCGTTCACTCGTTGATCGTCACACGATTCCTGCGTGTGCGGGTGGACTTTATTAAACTTGATTTTTAGAGTAAAGTATAAAGTTGATTATTTTTATCATATTTTATCGGGCTGTCACCTGGATTGGAAAAGTGTACGAGCGCGAGGATGCGGCCCAGTCATCCGGCATGGCGGGAAGGCTGCAGGAAGCGACCCGGGAAATAACCGCACTATCCACATCAGCCAATCCCGAACCTCTGACAAGGCCCGATGCGGTAATGTTTCCGTTGCGGTTGATCGTGATACGAACATTCAAGGACGCGGATTCGCGACGATATCGCGATTCAATCCGGTCGACGCAACGGAATAGTCGCGAGACGAGCTTGCCTTGGTAGTTGGCTTCGGAGGCACCCCCGGTCCCAATCCTTCCGCCCGACGTGCGTGAATTGTTGTCGGAGTTGGCGTCAGCCCGCCCGTCGGCGGCGCCCCTGCGCGCCTCCTGGTTGGCATCCCCCTCGGAGCCCTGCGCCTTCTTTGGAGGCTGTTTTTTTTCCACCGGCTTCTTTTCAGCCGGTTTTTCCAACTTTGGTTTTGGCATCGGCATGACGATCTCTGCTGGCGGCTCAGGCTCAGGAGAAATTGCGGCCGTCTCAACAGGTTTAATCTCTTCCGGCTCTGACTGTATCGCGGCCGCGACGGGAGGCTGCGCGGATGTTATCGGCAGCTCCGGCGATTGCTCAGGCACTATTGTTGACATCGGCTGTGCGACTGAGGTTTCCGCAGGGCCTTCCGATACGAGGACTTCCGGTTCTGCGGCCGTCACCGTCTCCGCGGACTGACGCGTAACCTCCTGCGTGGGCTGAACAGCTTCGACAGGCTCCGCGTCAGTCGGTTGGACAGTTTCCGGTTGAACGGCCTGCGGCTGTACTTCTGCGGTCTCGACTGGCTTAATAGTGTCGGGTTCAACCGCTTCTGGAACGACTTCTTCCTGTATAGTCACCTCGGTCTCGCCGGCTGCGCTCTGATCGGCGTCGGAACTCCCGAGCATGACGACGCTGATCGCTTCGCCTGCCTCCATCAGCATCTCATCCGAGGGCTTAGGCATAACCGCAAGCAAGGTGACGGCCAACGCGGCATGAAAAAAGAACGAACCGACACAAGTCAGCGCCAGCCGTCGCCGCACCGGCTTCTTCTCGTCATCCTGCTTTTCCACCGTCGCATCCATCGGCGGCGCCGAGAGCGGAGCGGCCGGTGCGGTTTCCGGATGATCGGGAAAGGAGGATATCTGGGCAAAACGTGTGTAATGGATCACCGTTTCGCCGGCTGGCTGCCGCTGCGCATTGCGCAGTTCGGAAAGCTCATGGCCAGGATGCATGCCGGGCGTATTGTCGTTCAGGCTACTATCGGCGTCCGCCTCCCCGATGAGCACCTGTCTCGATCTGGATTTTGCTGAAATCGCCATTGTGTACGCCTTAGACAGCCGGAAAACATGTCCGCCGGGGATCATCCCCGGCATGATCTTAGCCCTCGAAGGGAACCGAAATCTGCGAGCGGGTGACGAGACCCTTCATGCATTCGCCCGCTGCCGGCCCGTCGCAGACCGGCGTGTCGTTGATGAGGATGCGGGTTACGCTCTCGCATTTGACATTCGGCATATCGAACTGGCGCACGCGCTTCTTGCCCTGCGGCAGCTCGCGGAAATCGAGCACGGTGATGCGGTCGACGGCATTCTTGTCGTTGAAGAAGGCAAGCTCGAAGGAGACCTTGTTGATGGCGGCAGGCAGCTGGTTCAGCGCCACGAAGGTCATCATGCAGCCCTTCTGCGAGGGCGCCAGCGAATTGAGTTCGACATCGAGGGAAGCTGCCGGTGCCGCCTCCTGCGCCTGACATACGCTTGAAAACGCCATCGCCATGCCGGCCGCAACAGCCGCAAACCTACCTGTCATGAAACCTTCTCCGTCATCGTCGAGAGCCGCCGGCAGGCAGCTCATATCAGCAATTTCGAAAACTTGACCATAATAGTCTCCTATTGCGTCTTTAAAAAACTATGAGTAAGAAAGTCAAGATAAATGTCATCACAACCGGGGAGCCAGATCCCCGGCCTCACGGAATTGCCAACCGAAATGATGGTTGAAAAGCCAGATAACTTTAAGCACGTGCCGCTGCCGAGCGAGCCCGCGGCGCAGCACCGGATCGTCGAAAGCGCGGATCTTTTCCGCGGCACGAACGAGATCATGATCAGACACGAGGGCGTGACCTATCGCCTGAAGATCACCCGTCAGGGCAAGCTCATTCTCAATAAGTAGGGCCAACAGTAGGTAACACATGACTGAACAGACAAGACCGGCGCCAGCCGAAATCCGTGCGTTTCGCGCCGAAAATCCGAAGATGCGCGAGCGCGATATCGCCGCCCAGCTGAAGATTTCCGAGGCAGCCCTCGTCGCCGCCGAAACCGGCATCAGCGTCACCCGCATCGATGGCAGCGCGCTGAAGCTTCTCGAACGCGTGGCGAGCCTCGGCGAAGTGATGGCGCTGTCGCGCAACGAAAGTGCCGTGCACGAAAAGATCGGCATCTTCGAAAACATCAAAAGCGGCGTGCAGGCCGCAATCGTTCTCGGCGAGAATATCGACCTGCGCATCTTCCCGAGCCGATGGGAACATGGCTTCGCCGTATCCAAGAAGGATGGCGACCAGCTGCGCCTCAGCCTGCAATATTTCGACAAGGCGGGCAACGCCGTGCACAAGGTGCACCTGCGCCCGAATTCCAATGTCGAGGCCTATCACGCGCTGGTCGCCGAGTTGAAGCTGGAAGACCAGTCGCAGGACTTCGTCGAGGCCGAGACCGCAGATACCGTCGATGAAACCGCCGACGTCAGCCGCGACGAGCTGCGCGACAACTGGAGCAGGCTCACCGACACGCATGAGTTCTTCGGCATGCTCAAGCGCCTGAAGATCGGCCGCCAGGCGGCCGTGCGCAGCGTCGGCGACGACTATGCCTGGAAGCTCGACAGCAGCGCCACGGCGGAGATGATGCATGCCTCGGTGAAATCCGGCCTGCCGATCATGTGCTTCGTCGCCAATGACGGCATCGTCCAGATCCATTCCGGTCCGATCTTCAACGTCCAGGCGATGGGCCCATGGATCAATATCATGGACCCGACCTTCCATCTGCATCTGCGCCAGGATCATATCGCCGAGACCTGGGCGGTGCGCAAGCCGACTAAAGACGGCCACGTCACCTCGCTGGAGGCTTACAATGCGCAAGGCGAGATGATCATCCAGTTCTTCGGCAAGCGGAAGGAAGGGTCCGACGAACGCGTGGAGTGGCGCGAGATCATGGAAAACCTGCCGCGGGCAGCCAGTGTCGCCGCATAAGGATGGCAACGATGACGATGCGTAACAATCTGCGCCGGATTCGCCCCTGGCAACTGGCACTCACGGCGGCCGTCATGGCACTGCCGCTGATCCCGTCGGCACCGGCGCTCAAGGGCCTCACCTTCGTGCGCGCCGCCCACGCCGAGGACAAGAAGCTCGACACCTCGCGCCTGGTTTCGGTCGGCGGCGACATCACTGAGATCGTCTATGCGCTTGGCGAGGAAAGCCGGCTGATCGCCCGCGACACGACGAGCATCTATCCTGAGGCGGCGCTGAAGCTGCCCAACGTCGGTTACATGCGGGCGCTTTCGCCGGAAGGCATCCTTGCCATGAACCCGACGGCGATCATCGCCGTCGAGGGGTCGGGCCCGAAGGAGGCGCTGGCTGTGCTCAAGAATGCCAGCGTGCCCTTCGAGACCGTGCCGAGCCCCTTTACCCGCGATGGCATCATCGCCAAGATCGATCGCGTCGGCGCGCTGCTTAACGTGCCCGAAAAGGCGAGGACGCTTGAAGAAAAGGTGGCCGCCGATCTCGATGCGGCGATTGCCGACGCCGAAAAGCGCCCGGAGGCCGAGCGCAAGCGCGTTCTCTTCATCCTCAGCGCCCAGAACGGCCGGATCATGGCATCGGGCACCGGCACGGCGGCCGATGGCATCGTCAAGCTCGCCGGCGCCATCAACGCCGTCGGCGTATTCCCGGGTTACAAGCCGCTGACCGACGAAGCGATCATCGAAGCCAAGCCGGACGTCATCCTGATGATGAACCGCGGCGATGGCGCCGGCACCAAGAACGAGGACCTGCTGGCCCAGCCGGCGATCGCGCTGACGCCGGCTGGCGAGAAGAAGGCGATCATCCGCATGGACGGCATCTACCTGCTCGGCTTCGGCCCGCGCACCGCAGCCGCAGCGCGTGAGCTCAACGCGGCGATCTACGGGGGCTGATCATGGCCCTGCCGCAAGCCATGATGGACCGAAGGCGAACATTCCCGATGGTGGAGATCAGCGCAAACCGGCAGGCGGGCGACAGAACGCGGCTCGCCTTGCTGGTCATCGCGCTGCTCGTCGTCGGCTCGGTCTTCTCGATGCTGTTTTCGGTAACGACGGGCGCCTCGGATGCCTCGATCCTCGACGTGGTCGGCAACATGGCCGGCTCCGAGACGGCGCTGAGCACGCGCGACCGGATCATCATCTTCGACATCCGCCTGCCGAGAGCGATCCTCGGCTTCCTGATCGGCGCTTCGCTGGCCGTTTCCGGCACGGTGATGCAGGGACTGTTCCGCAATCCGCTGGCCGATCCCGGCCTTGTCGGCGTCTCCTCCGGTGCAAGTCTCGGTGCGGTTATCATGATCGTGCTCGGCGGCAGCCTTGCAGCGCCGCTTCAGGCGCTTCTCGGCATCTATGCCCTGCCGGCGGCCGCCTTTGGCGGCGGTCTCGTCACGACGCTGCTGCTCTACAGGATCGCCACCCGTCACGGCCAAACCTCGGTAGCGACGATGCTGCTGGCCGGCATCGCGCTCGGCGCCCTCACGCTCGCTTTGACCGGCCTGCTGATCTACATGGCCAACGACCAGCAGCTGCGCGACCTGACATTCTGGAGCATGGGCTCGCTGGCCGGCGCCACATGGACGAAGATCGCCGCCGCCGCCCCGATCATTCTGCTGTCCTTGACCGCCCTGCCCTTCATGGCCCGCGGCCTCAATGCCATCACCCTCGGCGAGGCCGCCGCCTTTCATATGGGCGTGCCGGTGCAGCGGCTGAAGAATGTCGCTGTCGTCGGCGTCGCCGCGGCGACCGGTGCGTCCGTCGCCGCCAGCGGCGGCATCGGTTTCGTCGGCATCGTCGTGCCGCATATCCTGCGTATGGCGATCGGTCCGGACCATCGTTTCCTGCTGCCGGCCGCAGCTCTTCTCGGCGGCTCGCTGCTGATTTTCGCCGATGTCCTGGCGCGCACCCTGGTCGCCCCGGCCGAGCTGCCGATCGGCATCATCACCGCGGCGGTCGGCGGGCCGTTCTTCCTGTGGATTCTGCTGAGGCAGCGTTCGCGCCTTGCCCTGTGAGTGCTGTCGTGAGTGACGAGATGATCGAAGTGTCCGGCCTCTCCGTGCGCCTTTCCGGCAAATCAATCATCAGCGATGTCGCCTTCACGGCAAAGGCCGGCGAGCTGACGGCGATTGCCGGGCCGAACGGCTCCGGCAAGACGACGACGATGAAAGCCATCTCCGGCGAGCTTGCCTATGGTGGCTCAGTGCGCATCGGCGGCGACGAGGTGAAAGAGCTGAAACCCTGGCAGCTTGCCGCCATTCGCGGCGTGCTGCCGCAGGCAAGCACCATCTCCTTTCCCTTCACCGTGCGCGAGATCGTCCGCATGGGCCTGACATCGGGCATCAACGTCAATCCCGACAAGGCCGAGCAGACGGCGGCCGCCGCACTTGCATCGGTCGACCTGACCGGCTTCGAAGGCCGCTTCTATCAGGAACTCTCCGGCGGCGAGCAGCAGCGCGTTCAGCTTGCCCGCGTGCTCTGCCAGATCGCCGAGCCTGTCGTCGATGGCAAACCCTGCTGGCTGCTGCTCGACGAGCCGGTCTCAAGCCTCGACATCAGCCACCAGCTGACGATCATGACGCTTGCCCGCAATTTCTGCGAACGCGGCGGCGGAGTCATCGCCGTCATGCATGATCTCAACCTGACGGCGCTCTTTGCCGACCGCATCGTGCTGATGAAATCCGGCCGCCTCGCCGTTGCCGGCGGCATTCGTGACGTGTTGACCGACGAGACCATGCTGTCGGTCTTCGGCTGCGCGCTGCGGATCAACCAGGTGCCGACCGACGGCACGCCCTTCGTGCTCGCCCACAGCGCCGTTTCCCAGCGCTGACCGCCGGCGCGACGGAACTTTTGACCGCCCAGGGCGTTTTCGGCAGTGATTTGGGTCAATGCCGCGCGATATCTTTCATGCAACGGACGGTGGTGACCCCCAGTGCGAAATAGGCGGGCTTGCGCGCGCCCCAGCCAATGGAGACAGCCATGAGCTATTCTATCTTCCAGTCCGGCCGCAGCCGCCGCAACGGCACCTTCCACAATCTGGAATCCGGCATCGAGGAGCAGGTCGAAGCGCTGCGCGACGAACTCGCGGAACTGACGCGCCTCGTCGGCAAGAATTCGCGTCACCAGAGCGAGAAAATCCGCAGCCAGGCCGGCGCCGGTTATGAGGAACTGCTCAGCCGCAGCGAGGATCTCTTACGCGAATTGCAGCACGGCTATGAGCGCGGCACGACCGAAATGCGCGACACCGTGCGCAAACATCCGCTGGCAACCCTCGGCGCGGCTGCCGCTTTCGGCCTCGCCATCGCCTTCCTCGCCCGCCGCTGAGGAAGCGCGATGCTGTCGATCCTCAGTCTCGTGACGGGCGCAAGCGTGCACCGAACCGTTGCACGCGCCAAGCGCAATAGCATTTTCATCGCGGTCGCCGCGCTTTTTCTCCTCACCGCCTACGCGCTGGCCGTCACCGCCGGCGCTATCTGGCTCGCCGGCATCTACGGCGCGTTCGGCGCCGTTCTCTTCCTCGCCGCCTGCGCGCTGCTGATCGCCATCATCGCACTGGTGGTGATGGCGGTTATCAATGCCCGGGAAAAGCGTCGCGCCCGCGAGCGCCGCGCCGCACTGGAATCGATGGCAGCAGTGGGGATCGGCCTGATCCGCTCTCAACCGCTGCTGACCGCGGGCGTACTGGCGGCCATCGTCGCGGCCAATCTGGTGGGGTCGAAGCGGGAGGATTGATGGCTTGGACAAGGCGCCCCACCCTGACCTTTCACCAAAACCAGGGAGAAGACCACTCAATTGGTATGGGATGGATGCTTTAACGGTTCATCCCATCTCTCCAGCCTTCAGTTCCTGATGTCCGGAGCGGCGCGCGAAGTCCACTCATGCTTCGGCCGTTGAACATCAAGCCGGAGGAGTCTGGGGCAGGCCAGAGCCGGATAGCTGCTCTCCAGACCGATTGCCAGCCCCTCGGGAGAGTTTTATCTCGAGTGGGTATAGGCATGCCACGTTGTCTGCGGTTTAACAGTTAGTGGACAACCGCTCATGAACGCCGTTACTGGCAGCGAGCATCGCAACCTCCTCCTCGTGCGCCAGTGAAAAAATTAGGCAAGGACGGTCGCCCATCCTCCCTCATTCCTGTGCCTGTCACAGGAATCCAGCCACGGCGCGTCCGCGCCGTGAATGAACCGAACCAATGGAAAAGTCTTTCGCGCCCAAGGACTTGGGCACACTGGATTCCTGTGACAGGCACAGGAGTAAGGGTGAAGAGGGGTGCCCTAATGGCGTCGGCCAAGCAGATGCTCGTTCTGCTCGACCAACCGACAACACCAAAAAAGCCAGCGCCCCAACAGGCAACCGGCTTCTCTATCACTTTCTCAGAAAGCAAACGCCTTCGACGTCAGCGGCGCCGAGGTGGCGTCGGGGCCGAAATCGGCTTCGCCTGATATCTGCAGCAATTCCTGCAGCCGCTGGCGGGCGCGGTTGACGCGGCTCTTGATGGTGCCGACGGCACAGCCGCAGATTTCGGCCGCTTCCTCGTAGGAAAAACCCGAGGCGCCGACGAGGATGATCGCCTCGCGCTGATCCGGCGGCAGCTGGTCCAGCGCCTTCTTGAAGTCCTGCAGATCGAGGGCGCCGTATTGCGAGGGGTGCATCGCCATCGATTCCGTGAACAGCCCGTCGCTGTCCTGGATCTCGCGGCCGCTCTTGCGCATCTGGCTATAGAGTTCGTTACGCAGGATCGTGAAGAGCCAGGCCTTCATATTGGTGCCCATCTCGAAATGATCCTGTTTGGCCCAGGCCTTCATGATGGTGTCCTGGACGAGATCATCGGCACGATCATGCCGCCCAATGAGCGAAATTGCGAAGGCGCGGAGACTTGGGAGGGCCGCCAGCAGTTCCCGCTTGAAGCTGGGTTGCGCTTTATCTTCCATGCGCATGATCCTATTCGGCCATCTTGGCAGAGGCCATCATTTCGGCATGGTCAAGCTTTTCGAGAAGGTCGAGAAAACGATCGGGAATCGCCTCCTCCTGCGCGGAGGCATAGAGCGACCGCAGCCTGACGCCGATCTGATTGTTCGGGTCCAGGATATCGCTTGCCCGCAGCTCCAGCTTGCGCTGATCGGCTGCTTCTTTCTTGCGTGTCGTCATCAATTCGTCTTCTCGCCAGTTATCTGTTGGGGCGTGCACGGGGCTGATTGCGATTTCAACCATCGACACCGAGCCTTCGCTTGTCGATGTCGCTGGCATATTTTGCTGGGTGGGTCAAAACGCTACGCCCTTTCTTCGTCGGCTTGATAATGCGGCGCGACAAAAAAAGTTCCTGCCGTTCCGGAACTTTTTTATCAAGGCGACGTTAACCGCTCATTGGAGCCAATGACCGGCCTGCATACGGGAGCACTTAATGACACTTTCCACTCGAATTGCGCCGCACCTTCCTTATCTGCGCCGCTATTCCCGCGCCCTTACCGGCACTCAGACTTCAGGCGACGCGTATGTCGCTGCCGTTCTCGAAGCTATCATCGCCGATCTCACCATTTTCCCGGATACGGCGAATGACCGGGTGGCACTCTACAAACTGTTTACACAATTGTTTGGTTCCACCGCCGTCCAGATTCCAGAGCCGACCTCGCCCTATGCCTGGGAACAGCGCGCCACCCTGAACCTTTCGAAGGTTTCGCCGGGCGCCAGACAAGCCTTCCTGCTCGCCTCCGTAGAGAATTTCCGCGTCGCCGAGATTGGCGAAATCCTGGAACTCGACGAACAGGATGTCATGCGTCTGCTCGACATGGCGTCGCAGGAGATTTCACGTCAGGTCGCCACCGATATCATGATCATCGAGGACGAACCGCTGATCGCCATGGATATCGAGCAAATGGTCGAAAGCCTCGGCCATCGCGTCACCGGCATTGCCCGCACCCATGCTGAGGCCGTGGCGCTCTACAACAAGACCAAGCCGAGCATGGTGCTGGCCGACATTCAGCTGGCCGACGGCAGCTCCGGCATCGACGCCGTCAACGACATTCTCAAGACCTCGAGCGTGCCGGTGATCTTCATTACCGCCTTCCCGGAAAGGCTTCTGACCGGCGAGCGCCCGGAACCGACTTTCCTTGTTACCAAGCCGTTCAACCCAGACATGGTCAAGGCATTGATCAGCCAAGCTCTTTTCTTCAACGAATCGACCAGAGTGGCTGCCTGAGACGCAATTTTCCGGCCTTCGGAACCAAATCGCCAAAGCAGACGTTCCGGTGCTACCGGGACGCTCCGCTGCTTTAACTGTTTTTGCAGCGCTTTGTTCTAAAGTTGACGGGCGGCGTCCCTATGGGCGCTTCCTTCAGCGACGTTCAAGATGTCACAAGGAAAGGCGGCCGAGTGAATACCACTGAACCATTATCCGGCATGCCTTTTACCTTCGAGGGCAAAGCCGCAATGATGGAACGTGCGCTCGGCAGCGCCGGGATTTCAATCCTCTGCCAGGATGACCGGCTGGCAATCTTCTATGCCGAGAATCTGCCGCCGCATTTCGCAGCACTCTTCACGCCGGGCGAAGGCGATGCCGCCCTGTTCGGCGATGCGCACGGCCGGTATCTGACGGCGCTGAAACACAAGGTGCTGGAAACCGGAATGCCAAATAATGCCGAGGTCGAGATCGACGTCGACGGCGAAATGCGCACCTATGAACTGAAGATCCAGCGCACCGGCAAACGCGGCACCCATGGACTTCTCTCGGTCATGGCGGAAGTCACCGAAAGCCGGCATCGTGAAAAAGTGCTGAAATCGCTGTTGCGCGAACTTTCGCACCGCTCCAAGAACCTTCTCGCCATCATCCAGGGCATCGCCACGCAGACGGCACGCAACACGCTCTCCCTCGACACTTTCCTTCTCAAATTCCGCGGAAGGCTGCAATCCCTGTCCAACTCGCAGGATCTGATCACCGATTCAAGCTGGCGCGGCGCCTATCTCTTCGAATTGGCCGAAAAGCAATTCGCTCCCTACTGGCCGGAAACGGCCGGCTCCATGCCGATCTACGGCATCAACGCCCATCTGACGCCGAACGCCGCCGTCCATCTCGGGCTCGCCCTCCACGAACTCATCGTCAACTCCGCCTCCTATGGCGCGATATCCGGTGGCGCCGCCTCGATCACCTTGAATTGCCGCGACGCCATGATCGGCGAGAAGAAGGCGATCGAAGTCACCTGGGCCGAGGTGCTGCAGAACCAGAGGGAAGTCCACGAATTCAGCGACAACAGCTTCGGCCGCACCGTGCTCGAGCGTGTTGTACCCTCGTCGGTCAACGGCAAGGCGGAGCTCAACCTCGTTCCCGGCCGTATCGAATATCGGCTGACCATTCCGGAAACCGAATTCGAAATCTTCAAGCGCGTGTGAAAACCTGACACCTGGGAAACGGGACGGCCGAACGGAAAAACAGCCGGTGCGAGGGCGGCGCACCGGCTGTCTTCACTCACCGGGAGGGGACCGTGAGTACGTCCGGATAGTGGGTTGGGGGCGCGCATGTTGGGTCGATGCGATCACCATCCGGATATCGCAATAACGACGACCTCAGACATTGGTTCCCTCCACCCACAAAAAAATTCGACTTTTTTGTATCTTTTTTCGGATGTCCTTCTCCCGCCCCACGCACAACCGTTTCGCCGATGTGCACCTGTATAAATTAAGATGATAAAACAGACACTTGCCTCAACGTGCCGAAGGCAAGTCCGTCAAAATTTTACCGTTTGATAAATTTTTAAACCTGAGTTACGCTTTCCCTTACAGGCCGTCTACCAATAATGAGGGAACTTCAATGGAACGACTGGAAACTGGGATTCATGCCGGCCGGCTTTCGCCCGCCGAGTATGAGGCTAATTTTTCCGATCTTCATCCGCGCCTCGACAATCACGAGGCGCTGGTCGCCGCCGACCGCTGTTATTTCTGTTATGACGCGCCGTGCATGACGGCCTGTCCCACCTCGATCGACATTCCGCTGTTCATCCGCCAGATTTCGACCGGCAATCCGATCGGCTCGGCCAAGACGATCTTCGACCAGAACATCCTCGGCGGCATGTGCGCCCGCGTCTGTCCCACCGAAGAGCTCTGCGAACAGGCCTGCGTGCGCAACACTGCCGAAGAACGCCCTGTCGAGATCGGCCGCCTGCAGCGTTATGCAACCGATACCGCCATGCAGGCCGGCAGGCAGTTCTACGCCAGGGCCGAAGCATCAGGCAAGACGATCGCCGTCGTCGGCGCGGGCCCGGCCGGCCTTGCCGCCGCCCATCGACTGGCCGTGAAGGGCCATTCCGTCGTCATCTATGATGCCAGGGAAAAATCCGGCGGCCTCAACGAATACGGCATCGCCACCTATAAGACGGTCGACGATTTCGCCCAGGCGGAAGTCGACTATGTGCTTTCGATCGGCGGCATCGAGGTTCGCCACGGCACTCTTCTCGGCCGCGATTTTTCGCTTGCCGATCTGCAGGCGCAATATGACGCCGTCTTCATCGGCATCGGCCTTGCCGGCGTCAATGCGCTGCGCATCGACGGCGAGAATCTCGCCGGCGTCGACGACGCCGTCGATTTCATCGCCGCACTGCGCCAGGCCGAAGACAAGAGCCAGATCGCCATCGGCCGCCGTGTCGTCGTCCTCGGCGGCGGCATGACGGCGATCGACGCTGCCGTCCAGGCGAAGCTGCTCGGCGCCGAGGAGGTGACGATCTGTTACCGCCGCGGCAAGGAGCACATGAACGCCTCGGAATATGAGCAGGATCTGGCAAGCTCCAAGGGTGTTATCATCCGCCACTGGCTGGCGCCGAAATCGATCCTGTCGCAGGACGGCAAGGTCGCCGCCATCGAGGTGGAATACACGCGGATCCTCGAAGGCCGCCTGATCGGCACCGGCGAAACCGGCGTAATCGCCGCCGACCAGATCTTCAAGGCGATCGGCCAGAGCTTTGACGCCTCGGGCCTCGGTTCGTTGCGCATGGAATCCGGCCGTATCGCTGTCGATGCCGACGGTCACACCTCGCTCGACGGCGTCTGGGCCGGGGGCGACTGCGTCTTCGGCGGCGACGATCTCACGGTTTCCGCCGTCGCTCACGGCCGCGACGCGGCTGAATCCATCCATCGCACCCTCACCGCAGCCGCCGCTCCGGCTGTCGCGGTTGCTTGAAGGGGAGAATGAAACATGGCTGATCTCCGCAATAATTTCGTCGGCATCAAGTCCCCGAACCCGTTCTGGCTGGCCTCTGCGCCGCCGACCGACAAGGCTTATAACGTCGAGCGCGCCTTCAAGGCCGGCTGGGGCGGCGTAGTCTGGAAGACGCTCGGCGAGGAAGGCCCGCCTGTCGTCAACGTCAACGGTCCGCGCTACGGCGCGATCTTTGGCGCCGACCGCCGCCTGCTCGGCCTCAACAATATCGAGCTCATCACCGACCGCGACCTCTATACCAACCTGCGTGAAATGAAGCAGGTGAAGATGAACTGGCCGGACCGGGCGCTGATCGCCTCGATCATGGTGCCCTGCGAGGAGCAGGCCTGGAAGTCGATCCTGCCGCTCGTCGAAGAGACCGGCGCCGACGGCGTCGAACTCAATTTCGGCTGTCCGCACGGCATGTCGGAGCGCGGCATGGGCTCCGCCGTCGGCCAGGTGCCGGAATATATCGAAATGGTCGTGCGCTGGTGCAAGCAGTACACCCGCATGCCCATCATCACCAAGCTGACGCCGAATATTACCGATGTCCGCCGCCCCGCCCGCGCCGCCAAGGCCGGCGGCACCGATGCCGTCTCGCTGATCAACACGATCAATTCGATCGTCTCGGTCGATCTCGACAACTTCGCCCCCAATCCGACGGTGGGCGGCAAGGGCAGCCATGGCGGTTATTGCGGCCCGGCGGTCAAGCCGATCGCCCTCAACATGGTGGCCGAGATCGCCCGCGATCCCGAAACCTACGGCCTGCCGATCTCCGGCATCGGCGGCATCACCACCTGGCGGGACGCCGCCGAATTCCTCGTTCTCGGCGCCGGCAACGTCCAGGTCTGCACAGCGGCGATGACCTACGGCTTCAAGATCGTGCAGGAAATGATTTCTGGCCTTTCTGACTGGATGGACGAAAAAGGCCATCGCAGCCTCGACGATATCACCGGCCGCGCCGTGCCCAACGTCACCGACTGGCAGTATCTGAACCTCAACTACATCGCCAAGGCGAAGATCGACCAGGACGCCTGCATCAAATGCGGCCGCTGCCACATCGCCTGCGAGGACACCTCGCATCAGGCGATCACCAACGTCGTCAACGGCCTGCGCCATTTCGAGGTGATCGAGGAAGAATGCGTCGGCTGCAATCTTTGCGTCAACGTCTGCCCGGTCGAGAACTGCATCACCATGGAGCCGCTTGCCGCCGGCACGCTCGACAAGCGCACCGGCCGCACCGTCGACCCGAACTACGCCAACTGGACGACGCACCCGAACAACCCGATGGCCCGCCAGGCGGCGGAGTGATCGGCTTGCCACGCCGCGGAGAAGATCGCTCCGCGGCGTTGCGCTGAGCCGGCAATGGAGTTAGGGGGTTCATGCTGCACGATCGCAGCGTGTAACCGCAGAGGAGGCAGCCATGGCTCGCAAACACCTCACCGACTTCAGCTTTTGAGGTCACGTCGAAACGACGCAAATCCTTCCCGTCCGAAGCCCGGGTCAAGACCGGCTCGCAGATCGTTCATGGCGACGTCGAGCTGATCGAAAAACTCGGCCGCAACGATCCCTGCCCCTGCGGTTCCAGGAGGCGGTTTCAAAAACTGCTGCCTGCAATCCGGCCGCTATGACGGCATCGAACGGGATCACTATTTTTAGAGACCGCGATTGAACGTGACGGCGCCCTCCATCGAAGGGCGTCGTTTATTGTCGCGGTCAGGTCGGCGAAGTGAGACAGAAATGCAAGCGTGAGGTGGGTCAAAGACCGAACGACCGCCTGTAAGCGCTCGGGCTCGTCCCGAGCCGCTTGCGAAAATGATGCCGCATCGTCGCCAGCGTGCCGAAGCCGCTTGATACCGCGATGTCGTCGAGCGACACCGCAAGCTCTTTCTCGAGAAGATCGCGGGCATGGCGCAGCCGCTCCTTCAGCAGCCATTCGCCAACGCTGAGACCCGTCGTCGCCTCGAACCGGCGCTGGAAGGTGCGCATGCTCATGCCCGCTCTTTTCGCAAGCAGGCTGATCGGCTGCTGCTCGGAAAGGCTTGCCCGCATCCATTCGATCAGCGGGCCCAGGCGGATACCTTCGCGCGCCTCGGGGACCGGCGCGTGGATGAACTGCGCCTGTCCGCCTTCACGGTGCGGCGGCACGACGAGGCGGCGGGCGACGCTGTTTGCCGCTTCCGCGCCGAAATCGCCGCGCACCACATGCAGGCAGAGATCGATGCCGGCGGCACTCCCCGCAGCCGTCAGCAGGCTGCCCTCGTCGATGTAGAGAACGCCGGCATCGAGCGCAATGTCGGGATACCGTGCGGTGATCGAAGCGACGTAACGCCAATGCGTCGTCGCCCTGCGGTTGGCAAGCAGTCCCGATCCGGCCAGAACCGCCACGCCGGAGCAGAGCGACATGATGCGCGCGCCGCGCTGATGCGCTGCCTTGAGCGCTACGGCAAGCGGCTCCGGCACCGGCGCATCGATCGCCCGCCAGCCGGGCACGACGATTAGCTCCGCCTCGTCGAGCACCTCCAGCCCCTTGTCGACCGCGACCGTCAGCCCTCCCGCGGCGCGGAGCGGACCCGGTTCGATGCCGCAGACCGAGAAGCGATACCAGCCTTCGCCCATCTCCGGACGCGGCAGGCCGAAGACCTCGTAGGCAATGCCGAATTCGAAGGTGCAGAGCCCGTCATAGGCAAGGGCTGCGACCAATGGTCCTTTCGTCTGCTGCAACAATGCGTTTGGCATGATCTTTACGCTATCGGTCATGATGGCCAATTTCGCAGAGCTTTAACATCGGTGATACCGGACGGCAATTCAAACATGGAAAGGAAGACCGATGCCAAGCCCCGTCTCCGAAATCCCGGCCGCCGAGCCAGATATCGCCGCCGCCCATTTTGCCGCCAAGCTCGCTTTCGAAACCGACTGCTCCGATGTCCACGCCGCCTTTGCCGGCGCCAAGGCCGATTTCATTCTCCTCGACGTGCGCTCGCCGGCGCTGTTTGCGCAGTCCCACTTGCCGGGCGCGATCAACCTTCCACACGGCAAGATGACCGCGCACCGCATGTCGGAATGGGCGAAGGACACCCTCTTCGTCGTCTATTGCGCCGGTCCTCACTGCAACGGTGCCGATAAGGCCGCCTTCCGCCTGGCCAAACTCGGCCTCAGGGCCAAGCTGATGATCGGCGGCATGACCGGCTGGGCCGACGAGGGATTCGCCTTCGAAAGTGAAGCCATTGCCGCCGAATAGGAGAACGCTCTCCTCTGAGGGAGGGGAGCGTATGTCTCAGAACTCGATGACGACCTTGCCGAACGGGCCGCGATAGAGATGATCGAACGCCTGCGGTAGCTTCTCGAAAGAGTAACGCCTGTCGATCACGGGCTTCAGCCCGATCTGATCGACAGCCCGCACCAGATCCTCCAGCGCTCGGCGATGACCGACGGTAATTCCCTGCACGACGGGCGCCTTGAGAAGCAATGGCGCCACCGGCGCCGACACTTCGAAGCCTTCGAACACACCGATCACCGAAATGCGGCCGTTGACCGCCACAGCCTTCAGTGCCTGGCCGAGATGCGGCCCGCCGACGATTTCGAGCACATGATCGGCGCCATAATCGCCGGTCAGTTGATGGAGCTGCTCCACCCAGTCGCCCGCGTACCGGTTGATCAGATGATCGGCGCCGAGGGCCGATGCACGTTCGAGCTTTTCGCTGCTGCCTGATGTGATGAAGACTTTGGCGCCATGCGCCTTGGCAAACTGCAGACCGAAGAGCGCAACACCGCCGGTTCCCTGCACCAGCACCTTGTCGCCAGCCTTGAGCTTGCCGCATTCGATGAGCGCAAACCAAGCCGTCAGTCCAGCGCACGGCAATGTGCTTGCTTCAGCCGCATCGAGCGTTTTGGGTGCAAGCGAAAACCATTCCTCGGAAAGCACCGTGTGCTCGGAAAGTACACCTGAATAGAAGCCACCGCGCGTCTGATAATGTGGATTGCGGGCAGTTCCAGGCCCGCGTCCGTCGATCCAGTCCGGGGAAAAGGTGGAGATCACCCGATCGCCGGGTTTGAAGCGCGTGACATCAGGCCCAACGGCATCGACCACGCCTGCCATGTCCGAGGCCGGCACGAAGGGGAATTGCAATGGCAGGCCCATGCCGCTCTCAAGCACCAGCCTGTCACGGAAATTGAGGGAGACGGCCTGCGTGCGCACCCGGATCATCGCGCCTGACACCTCGGGAATTCTTACCTCGCCGATCTTCAGATTGGCCTGCGGGCCGATGGCATCGGTCTGCCATTGTCTTGTCGTCTGCATCTTTCTGCTCCTTCTCGATGGCGGAGCAGGAGATATATCGTTGAATATTCCTCTCTAGTTGCGATAATAAATCGTCATAATGGTGCCACTTGGGAAACAAAGATGGAGCAGTTGAAGGGAATTTCGATCTTTGTCGAGACTGTCGAGGCTGGCGGTTTCTCGGCCGCCGCCGAGCGGCTCCATCTCACCCGCTCGGCGGTCAGCAAGACGATTGCGAGGCTCGAAGAGCGGCTCGGCGTCCGGCTCTTTAACCGCACGACTCGCGCCCAGAACCTGACCGACGAAGGTCGATTTTTCTACGAGCGCTGCCTGAGAGCCGTCGAGGAAATCCGCATCGGCGAGGCCCAGCTTGAATCGGGCAAGCGCGAAGTCCGCGGCCGGCTGCGCGTATCGATGCCGACGCTGTTTGGCCGCCATTGCGCCGCCCCCATCCTGGCCCGCCTGCTCGACGACCATCCGGATCTCGAACTCGACCTCTCCTTCAGCGATCGCGTCATCGATCTTCTGGAAGACGGTTTCGACCTTGCCGTTCGCAACGGCCCGCTGAAAGACAATCCCGACCTGATGGCGCGGGCGATCGCCCGACAGCCCATGACCGTCTGCGCTTCGCCCGCTTATCTGGAGAAATATGGGGTGCCGCAAACATTGGACGATATTGCCCATCACCACGGCATCGTCTATCGCCGGGGAGACAACGACAAAGCTTGGACCTTTCCAGCTGTCGCGGGCTCCGCACGCGAAATTCTGCCGAAATCGCGACTGCGCCTCGACGATCTCGCCTCGATAGCCGACGCCGCTGTCGCAGGCCGAGGACTTGCCTGGCTGACCTGCTGGCTGGTGCGCGACAGGGTCTTGTCGGGCAAACTCGTGCGGGTTCTGACCGACAGACCGCCAAGCATCTTCGATGCCTATGCCGTCTGGCCGAGATCGCCCGTCATGCTGCCGAAGGTGCGCCTTGCCATCGATATGCTGGCGACCGATCTACCGCGCCTGATGGGCTGACCTTGCTCTCTAGCGGTGCAGGCGACCAACGAGTTGCGGAGAAGGGGGAAGCCCATGTTTTTCTATGGGTTTGTCTGGAAATACAGGGATGCTGCAATATATCGCCAATTTGCCATCCCGCATGAACGGCATCCTATGCCATATTCCTTAGAACACGGTCCGCATGTCACTTCGCAGCGTGCTTCGCGCACAAACAGCAGATTGCCACGCCGAGGTCGACAAGCTTTTCGGCACGTTCGACCTCTCCCATAGACAGCAATACAGCACATTCCTGCGCGCCCATGCCCGGATTGTGCCGGCGACCGAAGACGCCCTTGAGGATGCGGGAATCATCCGCCTGCTGCCCGACTGGCCGGAACGACGGCGCACGCAGCTGCTGTTGGCCGATATCCGGAAGCTCGGCGATCCAATACCCCCGCTGCTTCCGCCGCCGGCATTGCATGGCGAGGCAGCGCTTTGGGGCGCCGTCTACGTGCTCGAAGGCTCCAAGCTCGGGGGCGCCCTGCTTGCCAAATCCGTACCCGATCACCTGCCCGGCAGCTACCTCACACCGCAGGGTCCGAAGGGCGCCACGAGGATGTTTATGGATCGTCTCGATGCGAGCGGTATAGACGATCCCGCCGCCGCCATTTCCGCAGCCCGCGATGTTTTCGGCCTGTTTTTAAAAGCCGGGCAACTCGAACTGGAAGCCGTCCCATGAGCGGCACCTTTGAACCCGTCGATCTGACCAATTGCGACCGCGAGCCGATCCATCAGCTCGGATCGGTTCAACCCTTCGGCTTTCTGCTGGCGATATCCTCGGACTGGATTGTCACACGCGCCTCGGCAAATCTGGCGGAGTTCCTCGCAATTACCCAGGCCGACGCGCTCGGTCGCCCTGTCACCTCGCTGATCACACCAGAGTCGCTCCACACAATCCGCAACAAGCTGACCACGCTGCGCGGTTCCGACGTTGTCGAGCGCATTTTCGGCATTGCCCTGACATCAGCTCAGGACAGGTTCGATCTTGCCGTGCATATGAGTGACAGCGGGGTCATCATCGAAGGCGAGCGCTGTCAGGAAGACAGGCACGACGTCCCCTCCCTTTCCATGCGCAGCATGATGTCCCGTCTCGACCACACGGAAACGATGGAGGCCTTCTTTCGCGACGGGGCAAGACAGGCGCGCGCCCTGACCGGCTTCGATCGGGTCATGGTCTATCGCTTCGACGACAGCGGCTCCGGCGAAGTGGTGGCCGAAGCGGCCCGGGCCGGCATCGGCTCGTTCCTCGGACTGCACTATCCGGCATCCGACATTCCGGTGCAGGCGCGGGCGCTCTATCTGCGCAACCTGTTCCGCATCATTGCCGATGTCGACGCCGCTCCGGTCCCGATCCTCCCGCAACTCAACGAGAACGGACAGCCGCTCGATCTCTCTATGTCGGTGTTGCGTTCGGTCTCGCCGATCCACATCGAATATTTGAAGAACATGGGCGTCGGCGCCTCGCTCTCCATATCGATCGTCGTCGACGGCAAGCTCTGGGGCCTGTTTGCCTGCCATCATTACGGTCCGCGCCTGCCCTCGGCGCAAAGCCGCTCCACCGCCGAACTGTTCGGCCAGATGTTTGCGTCGCGCCTTGAAAGCCGCGAACGGCGGCTGGCGCTTGACTATGAGACCAAGGCGCGCCGCATCGCCGACCGGCTTCTCACCTCCGTCGCCGACAATGCCAGCCTGCTCGACGATCCGGCCTGGCTGATCGAAGCGCTCGCCGACGCCATTCCTGCCGACGGCATCGGCGTCTGGATCAACGGCCGGCTGGCGCTTGCCGGCATCGGGCCGGATGAGAGAAGCTTCGCAGCCCTTGTCCGCCATCTCAACCGCAATGCCGCCGGCCGCATCTACGCCGTCGACAGGCTTGCCGAGACCTATCCGGATCTCGAACTCGACGAAGCGGTGGCGGGCATGCTCGCCATCCCGATCTCGCGCTCGCCGCGCGACTATGTCGTGCTTTTCCGCCAGGAGCTGGTGCGCACCGTCCGCTGGGGCGGCGACCCGCACAAGCCGGTTGAATACGGCCCCAATGGCCCGCGGCTAACGCCGCGCTCGAAGCCTGGTCGGAACTGGTGCGCGGCCGCTCCCTGCCCTTCACGGAGGCCGAGCGCCGTGTCGCCGAAACGATCCGTATCACGCTGATCGAAGTGGTATTGCGCCTCACCGACGAGGCCAGCATGGCGCGCCAGGCCGCAAACGAGCGCCAGGAACTGCTGATCGCCGAACTGAACCATCGAGTCCGCAACATACTGAGCCTGATTACCGGCATCATTCGGCAATCGCAGGCGACGTCGGTCAGCGTTGGCGACTACATCCGTCAGATCGAGGGCCGCGTTCAGTCGCTCGCCCGCGCGCATGACCAGATCACCCGCGATCATTGGGCGCCGGCGTCGCTGCGGCAATTGCTGATAGCCGAGACGGCCGCCTATCTCGGCAAAAATGCCCAGCGTATTCAGATCGGCGGAGCAGACGTGCTGCTGGAGCCGCAGGCCTTCTCCACCGCAGCCCTTGTTTTCCATGAGCTGATGACCAACAGCGCCAAATATGGCAGCCTTTCCGGCACCGGCAGCGGCACCGTCCAACTCGGTTGGCACCGCGATGACGAAGGCAATCTGCACATCGACTGGCGCGAAAAGGATGGTCCGCCGGTCGTCGAGCCCAAACGCCACGGCTTCGGTTCGACGATCATCCGCCGCTCGATTCCCTATGATCTCGGCGGCAAGGCCGACGTTCGCTACAACAGAGATGGGGTCGAAGCAGATTTCTCCATTCCGGCCCGATATGTTGTCACAGCGACGAGCGAACGGTCAGATCCGGGTCCGGGTGGCACGGCCGATAATACGCCGATTGCCGGCGATCACCGGCCGCTCTCCGGCCTGACGGTGCTGCTGGTGGAAAACAACCTGATCATCGCGATGGACGGGGAGGACATCCTGCGCCGCCTCGGCGCCGACGTGGCAACGGCGCCCAGTGTCGCCGAGGCGATGGAGATCCTGGCCGGCCAGTCCTTCGATCTGGCGCTTCTCGACGTCAATCTCGGCGATGAGACGAGTTTCGGAATTGCCGACCGGCTGGCAGCCGAAGGCGTGCCCTTCGCTTTTGCCACAGGCTATGGGGAAGGCATTGCCCAGGCAAACAGCCACTCGGACGCGCCCGTGCTGCAGAAGCCCTATACGATGGACGGTGTGACGGACACCCTCGCTCGCCTGCCCGTTTTGAACAAGCAATAAACGTCAGCTCTCAGAGCGATCCGGGCGCAGCCCGCCGATGAAGAGCTGTTCCAGAAACCGCGCCGCATCCTCGAAGCGCCCCTCGCCGGAATGCTCCTGCCCGAGCACCGCACGCACCTGCACGTCGAAATCCGCGTAATGCTGCGTCGTCGACCAGATGGAGAAGATCAGGTGGTAGGGATCACATTTGGCGATCTTGCCTGATTTCGTCCAGGCGCGGATGACCTCCGCCTTCTCGTCGACCAGTTCCTTCAGCGGCCCCTTCAGCTCGTCCTCGATATGCGGCGCGCCCTGCAGCACCTCATTGGCGAAGAGCCGGCTTTCACGCGGAAAATCGCGGGCCATCTCCAGCTTGCGTCTGATGTAGCTGCGGATTTCCTCTTCCGGATTGCCCTCGGCGTCGAAGGCGCGCAACGGTTCCAGCCAGGTGTAGAGCACCCGGTCGATCAGCGCCCGATGCATCGCTTCCTTGGTGCGGAAATAATAGAGCAGGTTGGGTTTCGACATGCGGGCCACTTCGGCGATCTGGTCGATGGTCGAGCCGCGAAAGCCGCTTGCCGAAAACACGTCGAGCGCCGCTTCCAGGATCTGCTCTTCCTTCTCCTCCTGAATTCGCGTCCGCCTCAGGGTTTTCGCTGCTCTCGGTATGGTCACAGGCTGTCGTTTCCCCTTGAAATTCAACTTCTTCGCTCAAGTTTTGGCAGGAGGCGACCCTGCCGCATTCTTGAGCAACTGCCCGTATTTTTATCGGCAATTTTCGTGATTTTCGTCTTGAGCCCGGCGGTGGAAGTTGTAATGTTTACCAATCGGTCAAATTATCCGCCAGATGAAAAACAAAGGCAACTGGCGATTTTCCGGCGCTTGACAAAAGCAATAAGAGGCGCGTTGGAAGAGACCACGGGAACAGGCGGGCATGCCACTTCGCATGGCTGCCGCAAACAGGTGAGGGCTTGAAGAATGGTGGCAGCACCAGGCGAAAACATGCGCGTCAATGGCGACCGTCTCTGGGACAGTCTCATGGACATGGCGAAGATCGGCCCCGGCATTGCGGGCGGCAACAATCGCCAGACGCTGACGGATTCGGATGCCGAGGGCCGAAGCCTTTTCAAGACATGGTGCGACGAAGCGGGCCTCACCATGGGC
Organism: Rhizobium acidisoli; assembly: GCF_002531755.2. Lineage (NCBI taxonomy): Bacteria > Pseudomonadati > Pseudomonadota > Alphaproteobacteria > Hyphomicrobiales > Rhizobiaceae > Rhizobium > Rhizobium acidisoli. Next base: position 3,156,724 of record NZ_CP034998.1, read on the forward strand.
ATCGACCAGATGGGCACGATGTTCGCCACCCGCCCCGGCACCGATCCCGATGCCCTGCCCGTCTATGTCGGTTCGCATCTCGACACCCAGCCGACCGGCGGCAAATATGACGGCGTGCTCGGCGTGCTCTCAGCCCTCGAAGTCGTGCGCACCATGAACGATCTCGGCATCAAGACCAAACATCCCATTGTCGTCACCAATTGGACGAACGAGGAAGGCGCACGTTTTGCCCCTGCCATGCTGGCCTCAGGCGTCTTCGCCGGCGTGCACAGCCTCGACTTTGCCTATAATCGCAAGGATCCCGAGGGCAATCTCTTCGGCGACGAACTGAAACGCGTCGGCTGGCTCGGCGACGAAGAGGTCGGTGCCCGCAAGATGCACGCCTATTTCGAATATCACATCGAGCAGGGCCCGATCCTCGAGGCCGAAGACAAGCAGATCGGCGTCGTCACCCACTGTCAGGGCCTCTGGTGGCTGGAATTCACGCTGACCGGCAAGGAAGCCCATACCGGCTCGACGCCGATGAACATGCGCGTCAATGCCGGCCTTGCCATGGCGCGCATCCTGGAAATGGTGCAAGGTGTCGCGATGGGTGAGCAGCCGGGCGCCGTCGGCGGTGTCGGCCAGGTGTTCTTCTCGCCGAACTCCCGCAATGTGCTGCCCGGCAAAGCCGTTTTCACCGTCGACATCCGCTCGCCCGACAAGGCCAAGCTCGACCGCATGCGGGCAAAGATCGAGGCGGAAGCGCCAAAAATCTGCGATGCGCTGGGTGTCGGCTGTTCCGTCGAGGCGATCGGCCATTTCGCGCCTGTTACCTTCGACGAAAAGCTCGTCACCTCGGTTCGCTCCGCCGCCGAACGCCTCGGCTACACCCACATGAACCTCATCTCCGGCGCCGGCCACGACGCCTGCTGGGCGGCCAAGGTCGCGCCTGCGACCATGCTCATGTGCCCCTGCGTCGGCGGTCTGTCGCACAATGAAGCGGAAGAGATTTCCAAGGAATGGGCGACGGCGGGCGCCGATGTGCTGTTCCATGCGGTGGTGGAGACGGCGGAGATTGTGGTGTGATGGCGCCAGACCAGCCAGCAATCTATCTCAATGATGCTGACGCTTTTAAGTTCTATGACCAGCGAACCGCAGACGACCTTGCATGGGCCAATGCCAATGTGACGCCGGTGAACGAAGGTCCGTGGGGCGACGTCCCTGGCGTGCAGGTTTTCTATATTGGCATCAACCTAGCAGGCGAGCGGATCAGACTTCCGCAACTATCAAGCTTCTGGCTATATAAACCTACCGGTGTTCACCTGGCCGATTCAGATAACCGTGACCCACATGCACCCCATCAAACCTACTATCTGTCCGGGCCTGGGCCGGGCGTCGTTCGGATCGAACTCGGCCCTTCCATGCCTGGAATACTGATCGAACGCCCCAACGGCAGCCAACCCGTACAGTCAACTGGGCTCATCGATGGCAAGGATTTCTACTTTCGCGAAAGCGATGGCTTTTGGTCATTGTCAGTTGGCGGCGCCGACGTTGTTGACCAACCCGACTGGTATTATGAGGAAGAGCACGACGCGCCCGATGATTTGAGCGAAGAGGCCGTCTACGGCCTCATCGCCAAGGGCGCAACGCTCCTGCGAAGTGGCGCACCCACAATGGCAGTTGAGCAGTAACAGCAACAGACCGCAGGGAGAAGGAACAGCAGCCATGACCACAGTCATCAAAAACGGCACCATCGTCACTGCCGACCTGACCTACAAGGCTGACGTCAAGATCGACGGCGGCAAGATCGTCGAGATCGGCCCGAACCTCTCGGGCGACGAGACGCTGGATGCGACCGGCTGTTATGTCATGCCTGGTGGTATCGATCCGCACACCCATCTCGAAATGCCGTTCATGGGCACCTATTCCTCCGACGATTTCGAAAGTGGCACGCGGGCCGCCCTTTCCGGCGGCACCACCATGGTGGTCGATTTTGCCCTGCCCGCCCCCGGCCAGTCGCTGCTCGAAGCGCTGACCATGTGGGACAACAAGTCGACCCGGGCCAATTGTGACTATTCCTTCCACATGGCGGTCACCTGGTGGAGCGAGCAGGTCTTCAAGGAGATGGAGACTATCGTCCGCGACAAGGGCATCAACACCTTCAAGCACTTCATGGCTTACAAGGGCGCGCTGATGGTCGATGACGACGAGATGTTCGCCTCCTTCCAGCGCTGCGCCGAACTCGGCGCGCTGCCGCTGGTGCATGCCGAAAACGGCGACGTGGTCGCTTCGATGTCGGCAAAGCTGCTCGCCGAAGGCAATAACGGTCCCGAGGCGCATGCCTATTCCCGCCCCGCCGAGGTGGAGGGTGAGGCCACCAACCGCGCCATCATGATCGCCGACATGGCCGGCTGCCCGGTCTATATCGTGCATACCTCCTGCGAGCAGGCACACGAAGCGATCCGCCGAGCCCGCGCCAAGGGCATGCGTGTCTACGGCGAACCGCTGATCCAGCACCTGACGCTCGACGAGAGCGAATATTCCAATCCCGACTGGGATCACGCCGCCCGCCGCGTCATGTCGCCGCCGTTCCGCAACAAGCAGCATCAGGATAGCCTATGGGCCGGGCTTGCCTCCGGCTCGCTGCAGGTGGTTGCTACCGACCATTGCGCATTCACCACGGCGCAGAAGCGTTTCGGCGTCGGTGATTTCACCAAGATCCCGAACGGCACCGGCGGCCTCGAAGACCGCATGCCGATGCTCTGGACCCGCGGCGTCAATACCGGCCGGCTGACGATGAACGAGTTCGTCGCCGTCACCTCGACCAACATCGCCAAGATCCTCAACATCTATCCGACGAAGGGCGCGATCCTCGTCGGCGCCGATGCCGATATCGTCGTCTGGGATCCGAAGCGGTCGAAAACCATCTCGTCCAAGAGCCAGCAGTCGGCGATCGACTACAATGTCTTCGAAGGCAAGGAAGTGACCGGCTTGCCGCGCTACACGCTGACGCGCGGCGTCGTCGCTATCGAGGAAAGCACCATCAAGACCCAAGAGGGCCATGGTGAATTCGTCAGGCGCGAACCGGTGACGGCCGTCAGCAAGGCACTCTCCACCTGGAAGGAGATCACCGCCCCGCGCAAGGTGACGCGCAACGGCATTCCGGCGACCGGCGTTTGACGATGTTCTATGACGATACGGCCATCAACCGGAGAACGGCGCCTTCATGTCGATGACCTCATGCCGGCACCAGCGCATCCAACTCCGGCAGCAGCACGACGCTTTCCTGCTCGTTCGGATCGGTGCGGGCGATGATCGCCGTGCACGGCGTGCTGCTGAGGTTTGCCGGCATATGCGGCACGCCGGCCGGGATGTAGAAGAGTTCGCCGGCATGGACGATAACGTGCTGCTCGAGCCGGTCTCCGTACCAAGTATGGGCCTCGCCAGAGAGCATGTAGATCGCCGTCTCATGCGCCTCGTGCAGATGCGCCTTGGCGCGCACGCCGGGCGGGATCGTCAGCAGGTGCATGCAGATGCCCTTGGCGCCCACCGTCTCGGCCGCGATCCCTTGGAAATAGCTGAGCCCCTGCTTGCCGTCATAGGCATGGTTGGGCCGAACGATGTGGCAGGTGGGTTTTGATGTCGCGTCCATTCTCTTCCTCCATGAAATGCGCCGCCGGCAGGGCCTGCGGCGATGGTAACATGCAAACCGCCTCCCCGCGGCGAAAACAAGAACGGTCGCATTGATGCAAGCACCCTCCGTCGTATCCGCCAAGGATCTCTGTCTCACCTACCAGGCGAATGACGGCCCGGTGAGGGCTCTGAGCGATGTCAATCTCGATGTCCGCAAGGGCGATTTCGTCTCTTTCATCGGCCCGTCCGGCTGCGGCAAGACCACCTTCCTGCGTGTCATCGCCGATCTCGAAAAGAGCACTTCGGGCGAGATTTCGATCAACGGCATGACGCCGGAAGAAGCCCGCAAGGCCCGTGCCTACGGCTATGTCTTCCAGGCCCCGGCGCTCTATCCCTGGCGCACCATCGAAAACAACATCGCCCTGCCGTTGGAGATCATGGGTTATTCCAGCGCCGACCGGACGAGGCGCATCGCCGAGGCGCTCGATCTTGTCAGCCTCACCGGCTTCGAGAAGAAGTTCCCCTGGCAGCTTTCCGGCGGCATGCAGCAGCGCGCCTCGATCGCCCGCGCGCTGGCCTTCGACGCCGACCTGCTGCTGATGGACGAGCCCTTCGGCGCGTTGGACGAGATCGTCCGCGACCATCTGAACGAAGAACTGCTGAAACTCTGGGCCCGCACCAACAAGACGATCTGTTTCGTCACCCATTCCATCCCCGAGGCAGTCTACCTCTCGACCAAGATCGTGGTGATGTCGCCGCGCCCCGGCCGCGTCACCGACGTAATCGACTCGCCCCTGCCGGCCGAACGCCCACTCGACATCCGCGACACCCCCGAGTTTCTGGAGATCGCCCATCGTGTCCGCGAAGGGCTGAGGACGGGGCATAGCCATGAGGTTTAGGCGGTTGAGTTTGGAAGCACACAAATGGGGGCGGTCGCTGTGAAACCCGACACCTTCAAAAACAAGATCGTCCCCGTCACCACCATCCTGCTCGCTCTCATCGCCATCTGGTATGTCGCAGCCGTTCTGATGAACGCGCCGTTCCAGCGCGACATGGACAGCCGTGCCGGCGCCACACCGACGACGCTCGAGTTCATCGGCAAGACGCTGGCGCAGCCGAAGCCGATCTTGCCGGCGCCGCATCAGGTGGCGCAAAACGTCTATGAGAACACCGTCCTGCGCAGCCTTTCGAGCAATCGCAGCCTAATCTATCACAGCTGGGTGACGCTCTCCTCCACCCTGCTGGGCTTCGGTTTCGGCATGCTGCTCGGCATTCTTCTTGCGGTGCTGATCGTGCATAACCGCGCCATGGACCGCTCGCTGATGCCCTGGCTGGTAGCGAGCCAGACCATCCCGATCCTCGCCATCGCGCCGATGATCGTCATCATCTCCTACAATGTGCTGACCGGCGATAATGCGCTTGCGCATCTGTTAAACCTCGATTCCGACGCCTCCCGCCTCGTCTCCAAGGCGCTGATTTCGACCTACCTTTCCTTCTTTCCCGTCGCCGTCGGCATGGTGAAGGGCTTGCGGTCACCTGAGATCATGCATCTCGACCTGATGCGCACCTATTATGCGAGCCCCATGCAGACCTTCTGGAAGTTGCGGGTTCCGGCCTCGATCCCCTTCCTCTTCACCTCGATGAAGGTCGCAATCGCCGCCAGCCTCGTCGGCGCCATCGTCGGCGAGCTGCCGACAGGTGCGGTTGCCGGTATCGGCTCGAAGCTGCTGGCCGGTTCCTATTACAGCCAGACCATCGATATCTGGGCGGCTCTCGTCGCCGGGTCGCTGCTGGCGGGCATCCTGGTTGCGATCGTCGGCCTTGCGGCGAAGATCGTCGACCGTGCCATGGGCGGGAGGCCGGCATGAGACATTTGACCTTCTCCTGGCAGGGCGTGACCGCCCTCCTCTTCTGCATGGCAGCGCTTGTCACCCTGCCGCTTCTGGCCGAAGGTGCGGCGCAGCCCTTCACCGACGGCACGGCAAGCCTCGTCTTCACCATCGTCGTTGCGGCTGCCCTGCTGTCCTTTGCGCCGCAGCCGCCGGCCTACCGCGCCACCGTGCTGTTCATCGGCGCGCATGGCGCCGCCTGGATGCTGCTTTCCGCTCTCTCCGGCAATGAGGGCATGGCTACGCGGGCGTATTTCCTGCTGCTGTTTTCCTGCTGGCTGCTTGCCTGGCGATGCGTCACCGAGCTGTCGAAACTGCAGCCCGTCACTTCTTTCGGCAAATCGGCGCTCCAGCTGCTGATCCCGGCGATCTTCGGCGCCTGGATCCTCATCCTCTGGGAAGCCGCGACGCGCGGCGCCGGCATTCCCTTCATCATCCTGCCGCCGCCGAGCGCCATCGGTGCCCGTATCATGGCATCCCTGCCTATCCTCGGTGCCGATGTCAGGCAGACGATCTTCAAGGCGGTGCTGATCGGTTATATCGTCGGCTGCCTCAGTGGCTTTGTGGTTGCGGTGCTGGCTGACCGCATCACTTTCCTGCGCCGCGGTCTCCTGCCGATCGGCAACATGGTGTCGGCCTTGCCGATCATCGGCGTCGCACCGGTGATGGTTATGTGGTTCGGCTTCGACTGGCCGTCGAAAGCCGCCGTCGTCATCATCATGACCTTCTTCCCGATGCTGGTGAATACCGTCGCCGGCCTTGCCGCCTCCGGCAGCATGGAGCGCGACCTGATGCGCACCTACGCCTCGAGCGACTGGCAGACGCTGTTCAAGCTCAAGCTTCCGGCCGCCATGCCCTTCATTTTCAACGCACTGAAGATCAACTCGACGCTGGCGCTGATTGGTGCCATCGTTGCCGAATTCTTCGGGACGCCGATCGTCGGCATGGGTTTCCGCATCTCCACCGAGATCGGCCGTATGAATGTCGACATGGTTTGGGCGGAAATCGCTATCGCGGCGCTGGCCGGATCGATCTTTTATGGCATCATCGCCCTGACCGAACGGGCGGTGACGTTCTGGCATCCGTCTATCCGTGGTGGCTAGGCGCGCACGGGCTTCGCAAATGGGGTTCGGGCATAACTTCAGAGGGTAAGGATAAGAAAATGAAAAAGTTGATGGTTGCAATGATGGCGAGCGCGATGACGCTTGCCGCTGCCCAGGCGATGGCCGCCGACAAGGTGGTGCTGCAGCTGAAATGGGTCACGCAGAGCCAGTTCGGCGGTTATTACGTCGCCAAGGACAAGGGCTTCTATAAGGAAGAAGGCCTCGACGTCGATATCAAGCCGGGCGGCCCTGATATTGCCCCCGAGCAGGTGATCGCCGGCGGTGGCGCCGATGTCATCGTCGATTGGATGGGCGGCGCCCTGGTTGCCCGCGAAAAGGGCGTCCCGCTCGTCAACATCGCCCAGCCCTACCAGAAATCGGGCCTGGAAATGATTTGCCGCAAGGACGGCCCGGTCAAGACCGAAGCCGACTTCAAGGGCCACACGCTCGGCGTCTGGTTCTTCGGCAACGAATATCCCTTCTTCGCCTGGATGAACAAGCTGGGTCTGTCGACGGAAGGCGGCGCGAACGGCGTCACCGTGCTGAAGCAGAGCTTCGACGTGCAGCCACTCGTCCAGAAGCAGGCCGACTGCATCTCTGTGATGACCTACAATGAATACTGGCAGGCGATCGATGCCGGCTTCAAGCCGGAGGAACTGACGGTCTTCAACTATACCGAGATGGGCAACGACCTGTTGGAAGACGGCCTCTATGCGATGGAAGACAAGCTGAAGGACCCGGCCTTCAAGGAGAAGATGGTCAAGTTCGTCCGCGCCTCGATGAAGGGCTGGAAATATGCGACCGAAAACCCCGACGAAGCCGCCGAGATCGTGATGGACAATGGCGGTCAGGACGATAATCACCAGAAGCGGATGATGGGCGAAGTCGCCAAGCTGGTCGGTGACGGCTCAGGCAAGCTGGACGAAGCGCTCTATGCCCGCACCACAAAGGCGCTGCTCGATCAGAAGATCATCAACAAGGAGCCCTCGGGCGCCTGGACGCACGACATTACCGACGCCGCATCCAAGTAACCGCGGCAAACAATGCAAAAACGAAACGCGCGGGAGATCTCCGCGCGTTTCTTTTATCCGCCTGATAAAAAACGCCTTGCAACTGTCGCATTTGTCGGGCGTCAAACGTCATGGGGGAAGAAGCAGGATCAATCATCGTCATGTTCACATAACCCTACGGTGATTGATTCAGGTTTCGATGGTAATTATTATCGGCTCATGGGGAATTGTTTTCTGCCGGGCTTGCATATCGAGCAAATCGATACCAACTAAAAGCCGATTTGCCGGCGAGGGATGAAGACGGCAATGATGTGCGGATACCCCTGAGAATGCAGGAAAGGCAGTGGCCTGGTCGCGAGCTGAGTGGCAGACGCGCGAGTTCGGCTAAGCTTGTTACAAGATTGGACGAAGACGCATGGCACGCAAGCCGATTGAAATTCTAGGCGCCGCTACCCTTTTTGCAGCAGCTCTCGCTGCATCCACGGTATTTTCGCAGGAAAAGCCAGTCGAAAAACCGCAGCAGAATCTGCCGGCGATCGTCGTCACCAAGGCTGTGAATCGCACGCTCGTCGACCGTGTCATCGGCACGGGAACGATCAAGCCCGTCGAGGAAGTTTATATTCAACCACAGGTCGAAGGCCTGTCAATCCGCACGCTGAAAGCCGATGTCGGCGACAAGGTTCAGGCGGAAAGCACCTTGGCGACGCTCAACGACGACGCGCTGGTGCTGGAGAAGAGCCAGATGATGGCGACGAAAGCCAAGGGTGAGGCAAGCCTCGCCCAGCTGCGCGCCCAGCTCATCGAGGCGCAGGCCAATGCCGAACAGGCAAGACAGCAGCAGGCCCGCGCCCAGGAAATGGTCAAGAAGGGCACGGTTTCCACCGCCCAGGTCGAGCAGGCCGATGCGACGGCCGCCGCCGCCAATGCCCGCGTCGTCTCCGCCGAACAGGCGATCGAGGTCGCCGAGGCCGATCTCAAAGTCTTCGACAGCCAGATCGCCGATGCGGATTTGAAGCTGGCGCGCACCGATGTGAAGACGCCGGTGGCCGGCACGGTCTCGGCGAAGAACGCCAAGGTCGGCGCCATTGCCGCCGGCAACGGCGATCCGCTGTTCACCCTGATCCGCGACGGCGATGTCGAGCTTGTCGCGGAGGTCGCCGAAAGCGACATCGTCAGGGTCGCGGCCGGCCAGAAGGCGGCGATTTCGCTTTCCGGCAGCCGCGAGAAGCTTTCCGGCGCCGTGCGCTTGGTGTCGCCGACCGTCGATGCGGTCACCCGCCTCGGCCTCGTCCATATCTCTATCGACGACGACAGCAAGGCGCGCTCCGGCATGTATGGCAGCGCCGAGATCATCGTTCGCGAGACGGAGGGCGTATCGCTTCCGCTGACCGCCGTGCTCACTGGTAACGAAGGCTCGTCGGCCCGCAAGGTCGAGGATGGCGTGGTGAAATTCGCCAAGGTCGAGACCGGCATCCAGGACGGAGCCTATGTCGAGATCGTCGATGGATTGAAGAGCGGCGACGAGGTCGTGGCCAAGGCGGGCGCTTATGTCCGTGACGGCGACCACATCACGCCGGTGCGTGAACAGCCCCCGGCTTCCAACTAAAGAGACCATCCGATGAATTTTTCAGCCTGGTCCATTCGAAATCCGATCGCGCCGCTGCTGGCCTTCTGCCTGTTGATATTCATCGGCATGCAGTCCTTCAACAAGCTGCCGATCACGCGCTTCCCGAACATCGACGTTCCGCTTGTTTCGATCAGCGTGACGCAGAGCGGCGCGTCGCCCGCCGAACTCGAAATGCAGGTGACGAAGGAGATCGAAGACGCGATCGCCTCCATCACCGGCATCGACGAAATCCAGTCGACGGTGACCGACGGCAGCTCGCAGACCAACGTCATGTTCCGCATGGAAGTGCCGACGGAGCAGGCCGTGCAGGACGTCAAGGATGCGATCGACCGCATTCGCAGCGATCTGCCGGCGACCGCCGAGGCACCGATCGTCACCAAGGTCGATGTCGAGGGCCAGGCGATCCAGACCTTCGCCGTGTCCTCGCCCGACATGTCGCTGGAAGAACTCTCCTGGTTCGTCGACGATACGGTCAAGCGTGCGCTGCAGGGCCAGGCCGGCATCGGCCGCGTCGACCGTTACGGCGGCGCCGAGCGCGAAGTGCGCATCGAACTCACTCCCGGCAAGCTCGATGCCTATGGCATCACCGCGGCGAGCGTGAACGAGCAGCTGCGCGGCACAAACATCGACCTCGGCTCCGGCCGCGGCCAGGTGGCCGGCAGCGAACAGGCGATCCGCGTTCTCGGCGATGCCCGCAACGTCGCCGAGCTCGCCGACACGACGATTGCGCTGCCGAACGGCCGCTTTGTCAAGCTGTCCGATCTCGGTGTCATCAAGGACACCTATGAAGAGCCGAAATCCTTCTCGCGCTTCAATGATACGCCTGTTGTCACCTTCGGCGTCTTTCGCTCCAAGGGCGCCAGCGAAGTCAGCGTCGCCGAAACCGTCGCACAGAGCCTCGACAAGGTCCGCAGCGAAAACCCGAACGTGAAGATCGAACTGATCGACGATTCGGTTTATTTCACCTACGGCAACTACGAAGCCGCCATCCATACGCTGCTCGAAGGCGCGCTGCTCGCCGTCATCGTCGTCCTCCTGTTCCTGAGAAACTGGCGCGCGACGCTGATCTCGGCCATCGCCCTGCCACTGTCGGCGATCCCGACCTTCTGGGTCATGGACATGATGGGCTTCTCGCTGAACCTCGTCAGCTTCCTCGCCTTGACGCTCGCGACCGGCATCCTGGTCGACGACGCGATCGTCGAAATCGAGAACATCGCCCGCCACATCAAGATGGGCAAGACGCCCTATCGGGCGGCGATCGAGGCGGCGGATGAAATCGGCCTTGCCGTCATCGCCACCACCTTCACCATCATCGCCGTCTTCGTGCCGGTTTCCTTCATGCCGGGCATTCCCGGCCAGTATTTCATCCAGTTCGGCCTGACCGTCGCCTTCTCCGTCTTCTTCTCGCTGATGGTGGCACGCCTTATCACCCCGATGATGGCCGCCTATCTGATGCGTGCGGAAGACGGCGTCGACGATCATCACGACAATGACAGCCTGCTGATGAAGGGCTATACGCGCCTTGTCACCGGCACGACCCGTAAGTGGTATTGGCGTTATACGACCCTGATCGTAGCCTTCATCTTCACGGTAGGTTCGGTCATCTCGTTGTTCATGTTCGTGCCCGGCAGCTTCCTGCCGACGGAAGATGCTTCGCGCATCGTTCTCTCCGTCGAACTGCCGCCGAATGCACGGCTTGACGATACCGAGAAGACGACCGATGCGATCTATGACAGGGTCAAGGATATCAACGGCGTCGAAAGCGTCTTCGTCCTCGGCGGCGCATCGCCGAAGGGTGATCTCGAACTGCGCCGTGCGACCATCACGCTGGCGCTTGATAAGCTCGACCAATCGCTGATCAAGAAGATGGTCAATGACGGGCTCGGCGCCATCCCGGTCATCGGTCCGATGTTGCCGAAGGTGGAAGTCCACGGTCGTGAACGTCCGCAATGGGATATCGAAAAGGAAGTTTTCGCCAAGCTGCGCGACATTCCCGACGTCCATATCCTGAAACTCAATGACCGCGGTGAACGCGACCTCGCCTTCAACTTCCTCTCCAAGAACGAGAAGGACCTGAACGACGCCGTCGGCATTCTGGAATCCAAGCTCCGCGCCGATCCGCTGCTTGCCAATGTCAGCGCCGACGGCGCCCTGCCCCGTCCGGAACTGCAGGTCTATCCACGCAAGGATGAGGCCGCACGCCTCGGCATCACGCCGCAGCAGATCTCCGAGACGATCCGTGTCGCCACCATCGGTGATGTCGATGCGGCTCTTGCCAAGATCTCGCTCGACGATCGCCAGATCCCGATCCGGGTCCAGGCGGCGGTCGATATGCGCCGTGATCTCTCGGCCATCCGCGCATTGAAGATCCAGACAGCCAGCGGCGGCACCGTTCCGCTCGCTAGCGTCGCCAATATCGACTATTCCGAAGGCGTAAGTTCGATCAAGCGCAACAACCGCTACCGCGTCGTGGCGATCGGCTCCGACCTGCCGCAGGGCGTAGCGCTCGACACGGCTTCGGCCCGCTTCCGCGAGATCGTCAAGGCGGCCAATATCCCGGCCACGGTGCATCTTGCCGAAAGCGGCGATACCAAGGTGCAGAGCGAGATGCAGCAGAGCTTCGTCAACGCCATGTTGATGGGCCTCCTGCTGGTGCTGACAGTGCTGATCCTGCTCTTCAAGAACGTGATTCAGCCCTTCACCATCCTCTTCTCGCTGCCGCTCGCCATCGGCGGCGTCGCGGCGGCTCTGATCATCACCAGCAATCCGCTGTCGATGCCCGTGATGATCGGCATCCTGATGCTGATGGGTGTCGTCACCAAGAACGCTATCCTCCTCGTCGATTTCGCGATCGAGATGCGCCACCAGGGCATGGCTCGCGTCGAAGCCATGGTCGAAGCCGGCCGCAAGCGCGCCCGGCCGATCATCATGACCTCGATCGCCATGTCGGCGGGCATGCTGCCTTCCGCGCTGGGCGTCGGTGAAGGCGGTTCGTTCCGCGCGCCGATGGCGATCGCCGTGATCGGCGGCATCATCGTCTCGACGGTGCTCTCGCTCGTCGTCGTGCCGTCCTTCTTCCTGATCATGGACGATCTGTCCCGCCTGCTCGGCTGGATGTTCGGCCGCCTGGTCGGCAGGAAGGACGAGGAGGAACTGCCGCTGTCGCGCGAGGATCTCACCCGCGTCACCCGCGAGAACCGCGACGATATCGACTCGTTGGAGGAGCGGCTGACCGCGATCGAAAAGCCGGAAAGCAAGCGCAAGAACGCCAATGGCAAAGACACCAACGTGCTGCGGCTGCCGCCTTTCGCAGCAGAATAAGCAGAACGCAGAACATGAACGGGCCGGGAGCGATCTCCCGGCCCGTTTCATTTTGCCGTTCTCGCCGCTATCCGCAGCGTCGGTCTGCAGCGGCAAGTCTGCCCGTCAGAGCCCGCCCAGCTCCCTGAGAAAGCTGACAATCGAGCTGACGCCGTCGCCGCGCTTCATGTCGGAGAAGACGAAGGGGCGGCTTGCGCGCATGCGCGTCGCATCCCGGTCCATCACCTCGAGATCGGCGCCCACATAGGGCGCCAGATCCTTCTTGTTGATGACGAGAAGATCCGAGCGGGTGATGCCGGGCCCGCCCTTGCGAGGGATTTCCTCGCCCTGGCAGACGGAGATGACATAGATGGTGATATCGGCAAGATCGGGCGAAAAGGTCGCTGCCAGATTGTCGCCGCCGGACTCGATGAAGACCACGTCGAGATCGGGAATCCGCTGGTTGAGGCCGGCAATCGCCTGAAGATTGATCGTTGCATCCTCGCGAATGGCGGTGTGCGGACAGCCGCCAGTTTCGACACCGACGATCCGGTCCGAAGGCAATGCCTGCATGCGCACCAGCGCCTCGGCATCCTCGGTCGTGTAGATGTCATTGGTAACGACAGCGACGGAATAGTTGTCGCGCATCGCCTTGCAGAGCTTTTCGGTCAGCGCCGTCTTGCCCGAGCCGACCGGCCCGCCGATGCCGACGCGCAGAGGTCCGTTTCTAGATTTCATATGCCTTACTCCAATCGAACCCGATGATAGCGACGCCGAGGGCGCACGCCACCGTCAAATGACGCAGATGGTCGGATAATTTACGCCATCACGAACGGAACAGCCGCGTCGCCTGCGTCTCATGCCGCAGGCCGGCAATATCGGCCTGCACCGTCGCCGAGCCGAGATCGTCGAGCGTCGAGGCCGCTGCCCGCCGCGCGACCTCCGTGATGCACTCTTCGAGACCGGCAAGCACGGCAACACCGTCCCTCTGGCCGGTCACGCCGAGGCGGATGCCTGAGGAAACCGCCTGCGAGGCATAGGCATGCAGGAAGACGGCGAGCGCCTTCTCAGGCCCGATGCCGTGCGCGCCAGTGACCGCCCCGACCGCGACGGGATAGGCCGCCTTGTCAGGCAGTCTTTCGAACACGCCATCAGGCCAGGCGCGTGCCGCCGTCAGGAAGGCGTCGCCGAGCAGCATGGTTTCCTGATGGCGCTCGCGCGATCCGGCAAGCGCCTCCGCAAGCGCGGCAATCTCGACAAGGCGTGCGGGCTCTGCCTGCCACCTGTGGCTTTCGGCCAAAAGCACCGCATCGTTCCAAACCGAACCATAGCCGATCAGCGTGCCGATCCAAGCCGCCAGCGAGACGGCATCGGTGACCAGCCCGTCCGCCACCGCCCGCTCCAGCCCGCCCGAATAGGCAAAGCTGCCGACCGGAAAGGCCGGCGAGAGCCATGCCGTCAGACGCAGCAATGCCTGCAGCTCACGATCTCCCGTCATCGAGCCTCAGTCGTGCTTATGGTCGTGATGATGTCCGTGGTCATGGTCATGGTCGTGATCACATCCCGGCCCATGCACATGGTCGTGGCCGTGATCATGTTTGTGCTCATGCCCGTGGTCATGCGCCGCATGACCCTGATCGTGCGAATGCGCGCCATGGGAATGATAGGCGCCGCGCGCCGGCTGGAAGGGTTCGTCGATGTCGAGGACGGTGGCGCCGAGCCCCTGCAGCATGCTGCGAATGACGTGGTCGCGCAGGATGACGATACGGTCTTCCTCGATCTGGGCCGCGAGATGGCGGTTGCCGAGATGCCAGGCAAGCTCGACCAGATGCGTGCGGTCATGGCCGCGAATTTCAAACAGTTTCTCATCGGCCGCGAGAATCTCGATCAGTTCGCCGTCGTCGCGCACCAGCAGGTCGCCATTGGCAAAAAGCACCGGGTCCTTGAGATCGAGCATGACCATCTCGCCATTTTCCAGATGCAGCAGCTTGCGGCGCAGATGGCGCAGATCGTGCGGCAGCTTGACCTGGGCGGTCGGATGGGAGGACGGGGTTCCGGCGGGAAGATAGGAGGTAACGCGCTGCATGATATGTCCGTTTTGCTGAGGCGACCATGCAAAATAGCCTTTCCCGATGCAAGCACCAATGGCCTTTGTGCTCGCTTCGGGCTTTTATATTCCGTAAGCCTGCATCACGTTGTCGCTCTCAACTCCCCTGCCCCTGGCCTCGAGGCCATTATCGGCGAGCCCGTGCCAGGCATGATGCAGGCCTTCCCGCTCATGTACGACCCGATTGCGCCCGAGCGCCTTGGCGAGATAAAGCGCCCGGTCTGCCGACGCATAGACCGCCTGCTTGTTGCGCCCGGCGGCGAGATCGGCGACACCGCCGGAAACGGTGATGCGGATATCATGCCCCTCGGCTGCGATGGCGCCGCCTGCGATCCGGGCCCGGACACCTTCGATGCGTTCCATCCGCGCCTCCAGCGGCTCGCCGGAGATGATGACGCCGAACTCCTCCCCGCCCAGCCTTGCGACGACGGACATTTCATCGAAGGCGGATATGAGCATGGCCGAGACCGCGGTGATGACGGCATCGCCGCAGCCATGGCCGAAGCGATCGTTGATCGCCTTGAAGCGGTCGACATCGAAAATAACAAGCGAGGCGTCGCCTTCGGTGTTTTCGAGCGCCTCTGTAAAAGCGCGGCGGTTCAACAGTCCGGAAAGCGTGTCCGTTCGGCTGAGCTTTTCGAACTCCGCCCGCGACAGCGTCAGTTCGTGCAGGGCAAAACCAGCGGCCAGCGACAGCATGCCGGAAACCGTGCCGCCGACGAGCCAGGAAAAAATGACGCCGAAGCCGATCGCGTGCGAGAGCGTCACCGGCAGCAGCCCGAGAAAACCGAGCGGCGGTATTGTCACCGCCATGATGACGCCGGAGAGAAGAACCGTCAAAAAGCTCATCTTCAATGCAAAGACATAGACGTTCCCACGATATTGGAAATTGCCGAAATCGGCCTGCAGCGACATCCAGTTTCTCATGAGAATCGACCTTCCTGCCCGGCGTTTCACGGCATTGATAGGAGCCCAATTGCTGCGGGTGTCTTAATCGACTCGTTAAAATTCGAGCGGTTTTGGAGCTTTCGGTGGACAGATTTTTTCTAGCAGGAGATGCAGCCTTCCAATCCCTGAATCGGACAGTGCGGTGAGACAGTTAGACGATTGATTTAAAACAGCTTTATAAGCCTGGACGACGGCACTGTTCCAGAATGGTCTAGCTGAGAAAAATACCGGCTTTTCCACCGATTTTTACAACCGAACGGAGAGCATGATACACAATTCACTTTAACAGCGGATCGCCCAGCGACTGCTTCAATTGTAGACACCGAGAGACAATCGCAATGATTGTGGAAGCGGGTTCCATAAGCCGGTCTGAAGCCCCGCCGAGCGGAGCGCGGCAGCCGTCCAGGTGTTGCAGCCGAAGAGGGCGTTGAAATATCCCTTAGCCTCGAAGAACCGGTCGATCTCGCCGTAACCCGCATCCGGGATTGGCGCCACCACGCTCGCGTCGCGAACGAAGCTGTCCGAGATGAAATCGCGCAGCCGCGCCATTTGATCGTCGCCGATATCGAACGCCGCAACGGCGGGCTGCGGCTCGGTAATGTGACCGGCAAGGTCGACATGCAGCACCGAACGGTCGATCGTCAGCGCCCGCAGCACGGGCAGTGGCTTCAGCTCCGACCAGCTCGGGGTTTCCAGATAGAAGGCGCGGCCGCCCCAGCCGATGATGAGCCATTCCGCATCCGGATGGCCGAGCGGAAAACCGGTCTCGGCGAGAAAGGAAAAGGCAGCCCGCGTCTCCTCGTCGAGCGGAATAGCAATATCGGTATGGATCGGTCCGGACAGCAGCAAAATCCGATGCGTCGCCGCCGCAGACCACGCCTCGACGGGGGCAATCAGCGGCCGGGGAATGAAGGTTCCGCAGGCCGCCAGAAACACGAGCAGGAATACGGCCCGCAACAGCCAGCGGATGCCTGTTTTCATCAGAGCAGTCCTTCGCATCGGAGACGTGCGCCTAAAACAGGAAATAGCGCTGCGCCATCGGCAGCACCGTCGCCGGCTCGCAGGTCAGCAATTCGCCGTTTGCCCTGACCTCATAGGTCTCCGGATCCACCTCGATCTCCGGTGTCAAGTCGTTGTGGATCATCGAGGCCTTGGAGATGCCGCCGCGGGTATTCTTCACCGCCACGAGTTGCTTGGCGACGCCGAGCCGGCCCTTCAGGCCTGCATCGAGCGAGGCCTGACTGACGAAGGTCACGGAGGAATTGGTGAGGCTCCGGCCGTAGGAGGCGAACATCGGCCGGTAATGCACCGGCTGCGGCGTCGGGATCGAAGCGTTCGGATCGCCCATCGGCGCAGCGGCGATCGAGCCGCCGAGCAGCACCATGTCGGGCTTCACCCCGAAGAAGGCCGGGTTCCAGAGCACGAGATCGGCGCGCTTGCCGACTTCGACGGAGCCGATCTCGTGGCTGAGGCCATGGGCGATCGCCGGATTGATCGTATATTTGGCGATATAGCGGCGGACGCGGAAATTGTCGTTGTCGCCGTTTTCCTCCTTCAGACGACCGCGCTGGCGCTTCATCTTGTCGGCCGTCTGCCAGGTGCGGATCGCCACTTCGCCGACGCGGCCCATGGCCTGGCTGTCGGACGAAATGATCGAGAAGGCGCCGATGTCGTGCAATATATCTTCGGCGGCGATAGTCTCCTTGCGGATGCGGCTTTCGGCAAAGGCGATATCCTCGGGGATCGACGGCGACAGGTGATGGCAGACCATCAGCATGTCGAGATGCTCGGCAATGGTATTGACCGTATAGGGCCGGGTCGGATTGGTGGACGAGGGAATGACGTTCGGCTGGCCGCAGATCTTGATGATATCGGGCGCGTGGCCGCCGCCTGCCCCTTCCGTGTGAAAAGCATGAATGGTGCGGCCCTTGATGGCGCCGATCGTATCCTCGACGAAGCCGCTTTCGTTCAGCGTATCGGTGTGGATCATCACCTGCACGTCATATTCGTCGGCGACCGACAGGCAGCAGTCGATGGCGCCAGGCGTCGTGCCCCAATCCTCGTGCAGCTTCAGCGAGGTGGCGCCGGCCAGCACCATTTCGGTCAGTGCCCCCGGCAGCGAGGCATTGCCCTTGCCGGCAAAGGCGAGGTTCATCGGGAAGGCGTCGGCCGCTTCGATCATGCGAGCGAGATGCCAGGGACCGGGCGTGCAGGTGGTCGCGAGCGTGCCGTGCGCCGGCCCCGTGCCGCCGCCGAGCATGCAGGTCATGCCCGACATCAGCGCTTCCTCGATCTGCTGCGGCGCGATGAAGTGGATATGGCTGTCCATGCCGCCGGCGGTGACGATCTTGCCTTCGGCGGCGATCGCCTCCGTGCCCGGGCCGACCATGATATTGACGCCGGGCTGCATATCGGGATTGCCCGCCTTGCCGATTGCGACGATGCGCCCGTCCTTCAGCCCGATATCGGCCTTGTAGACGCCGGAGTGATCGACGATCACCGCATTGGTGATGACGGTATCGACCGCGCCGTCCGCCCGCGTCACCTGGCTCTGGCCCATGCCGTCGCGGATCACCTTGCCGCCGCCGAACTTCACCTCCTCGCCATAGGTGGTGAAATCCTTCTCGATCTCGATGAAGAGCTCAGTATCGGCAAGGCGCACCTTGTCGCCGGTCGTCGGTCCGAACATGCCGGCATAGGCAGCGCGCGAGATCTTATAGGGCATCCGTCAGGCTCCGTGGGAGGAAGAGACTAGTGAGTTTCCGCCAAGCCGCGTGAGGCGGCCGGCGGCAATATAATGATCGACGAGCTGTCGTTCGGCCGCAAACGGGTGCCATTCCCAGCCGACGTGGCCGAAGCCGGCCAGCATCACCTCGGCCCCGGCATGTTTGTTCAGCACCTCGGCAATGACGATCAAGCCGCTGCTCGGCACGACATAGGGTGCCGGCGCAAAGGCCGATAGCGCGGCATCGACGGCGTCATGGACCGACTTGCCGATGACGATATGTCTCTTGCCCGTCGCCGCGCAGAAGGCAGTGAATTCATCGGTATAATCGTCGCAGAAATCGTCGAGTTCCGGATGCGAGACGGCAAGCGGCGCCCGCATCGCGGCGAATTTTTCCGGGTCGCGCACGCTCCAGATTTCGTGAGCCGAAACGACGCCGGGATGGGCACGCCATTGCGGCGAACCAAGCATCGCCTTTGCCGGCCGGCCGGTATTGCAGACCGCAACGGCATCCGTCCTGCCGCCGCCGGCCCCATAGGAACGGCAATCGTTGAAGCGGATGACGAAATCAGCGGCATCGATCACGCCAGCTTCCGCCTCTGCGACCTCGCCATTGCCGACGATTGCGATTTTCCTGATCACCTTAATTGCTCATCGTGTCTTCGAGCTCTTTCAGCTCTTCCGTGCGTTTGTCGGTGATGTTGGCGAGGCAGCCGGCGACCAGCATCGGCTCCATCGTGCCGCCGCGGGCCTGAAAGCCGAAGGCATCGCACTCGGCATCGCGATAATCGATCCAGGCGCGCTGCGCCTTGACCAGCGCCTGCTCCGCGCCCTTCATGTCGCCGTCGAGATCCTTGTCGACCGCCGCCAGAGCGGCGCGGGTCTTCTTGTATTGCACATTCAGAGCCTTGTCGGCGGTGTCGTGGCGCGCCGCCTCGCAAGAGGTCATGTCCGATTGTGTCTTGGGGTTCTGGCAATCGACATCCTGAGCGGAAGCGCTACCCGCCGAAAGCAGCATCGCCGCCCCGATGAGGCAGATGTTCAAACGCATGCGTCCCTCCCGTTAAAGCTTGCCCATCACCAGCTGACGGAAGCCATAAACTTCGCGCTTGCCGGAAAGGGGGATCAGCGTCACCGAACGCGTCTGTCCCGGCTCGAAGCGTACCGCCGTTCCCGCCGGGATATCGAGCCGCTTGCCATGCGCCGCCGCGCGGTCGAAGGAAAGCCCGGCATTGGTCTCGGCGAAATGATAGTGGCTGCCGACCTGCACCGGCCGATCACCGGTATTGGAAACCTCCAGCGTCACGGTCGGCGCGCCGGCATTCAGTTCGATGTCGCCGCTTGCGGCAATGATCTCGCCCGGAATCATCTTATCTCCTTAAGCCGCCTTGGGCGCGCAGCCCTCGGCCTTCAGCACACGTTTCGTCGATGCCGGATTTTTGGCAAGCATCGCTGCCGGCCGGATGGGTCTCGGGACGAGATTGCCGCCGCAATTCGGGCAGACGCCCTTCAGCACTTCGTCGACGCAGTCGGCACAGAAGGTGCATTCATAGGTGCATATCCGTGCCTCCGCGCTTTCCGGCGGCAAATCCTTGTCGCAGCATTCGCAGTTGGGCCTGAGCTCGAGCATATCGGTCTCCCTACCGGATCGGTTCGTGCACGGTGACGAGTTTGGTTCCATCCGGAAACGTCGCCTCGACCTGCACGTCATGGATCATCTCGGCAATCCCCTCCATCACCTGATCGCGGCCGATCACATGGGCGCCGGCCTCCATCAACTCGGCGACCGGGCGGCCGTCGCGGGCGCCTTCGACGACGAAGTCGCTGATCAGCGCGATCGCTTCCGGGTAGTTCAGCTTGACACCGCGCTCCAGCCGCCGCCGGGCCACCATCGCCGCCATGGATATCAGCAGCTTGTCTTTTTCTCTCGGAGTGAGGTTCATCTTCTACCTGCTTATTGAGTTCATAGATTCCAGACTTTCGGCACGGGCGCACCATTGCGCAAGGCGGAAATGACCGGGATCAGGATTTTTCTCAGCGAAAAGCCGTCGGCTGCCGCAAGGCGGACGACGAGCTTGCCGTCCCAGGCGCTCTCACCGCCCATCGCGCCTTCGACGAGCAGCCGCACCTTGCCGAGATAGGCTTCCGAAAGCGGCCCGGCATAAAGCAGCGTCGCAAAAGCCACCTGCCCGCCGAGCACCGCCTGGCGCGCTGCCAGCGCCGCCACCCCTTCCGAAAGCCTCAGTTCTTCCGCATGGATCAGCCGACCTGAGCGGCGGATGCGCCAGCGGTCGCGGAAAAGCCCGGTCATCACCGTCTCGCCCATCGCCTTGCGGCCAAGCAGTATGGCTTCGACGGCCAGAAATTCGGCGCTCTCGTCGAGATCGACATCCAGGCGGCGAAAAAGTGCGGAACGATCGAAGAGGATCGTTTCCTGCGGCAGCCAGTCGACGCGGGCTTGGGTTCCGACCTTGATGCTGGTCGTCACCTCGGCCGTGCCGGCAGAGGCCTTATAGATCTTCTCGCAGGCCTGGGTGGTGACGTCGATGCGCGTGCCCGCTCCGGCCTCAATGCTCCAATCTATCCGATCGCCGCCGGTCAGTCCACCAGCGGTGTTGATGATGACGGCTTCCATCGAGGCATCGAATGTATCCGGCAGGCGGATCTTCGCCGCGCCCTCCTGGTAGAGCTCGCGCAGACGCGTGCGACCGTCGAACAGCTTTGCCGCCAGATGCCCGCGTCCTTCCGCTCTTTGCGGTCGCGTGCCTGCCGCCGCAATCATCATAACGTCCCTTTCGGTCGCGCCACCGGTTCGCCTGATCGCGCGGGTTACGGAAAGCAAGCAATTCCCGTGCCGTCCAAGGATACGCGCAACGGGCCTGGCAGATTTGAAAGGCGCTGCGTCACCTGCCGAAAAATGCAGCATTTGCCGATCAGACGGTCAGATGGCGGCGGGCCTCCGGCGTATCCAGCGTTTCGGCAAGACCCTGATGGACGATCTCGCCGCGATCCATGATGTAGACGTAGTCGGCAAGCTCCCGGCAGAAGTCGAGATATTGTTCGACCAGCAGGATCGCCATGCCGGTGAAATCGCGGAGATAACGGATCGCCCGGCCGATATCCTTGATGATCGACGGCTGAATGCCCTCGGTCGGCTCGTCGAGCACGAGAATCCGAGGCCGCGTCACCATGGCGCGACCGATGGCAAGCTGCTGCTGCTGGCCGCCGGAAAGATCGCCGCCGCGGCGCGACAGCATCGACTTCAGCACCGGGAAGAGACTGAAGATGTCGTCGGGGATATTCCGGTCGCGACGGCCGAGTGGGGCAAAGCCGGTTTCGAGATTTTCCTTGACCGTCAGCAGCGGGAAAATTTCCCGCCCCTGCGGCACATAGCCGATGCCCTGCTTGGCGCGGGCAAAGGGCGGCAGGCCGTTCAGCCGGGTATCGTTGAAGGTGACGGTGCCGGCCGACAGCGGATGCTGGCCGGTCACGGCACGCAGAAGCGAACTCTTGCCGACGCCGTTGCGCCCCAGCACGCAGGTGATCTTGCCCATCTCCGCCTTGACGGAGACGCCGCGCAGCGCCTGCGCTGCGCCATAGTGCAGATTTGCGTTTTCGACTGTCAGCATCCGTTCACCCATTCCCCATCAGTTCATCAGCGTACGCCTCAGCATCTGCAGGGCGTACTCCTGTTCCTTCGTTTTCTCGCCGCCGGCAACGGCCACGTCCTCGGCAATGCCGATCAATTGCTGACGCTCTTGCATGTCGAGCGCCTTCATCCAGAGGTCTCGGAACCGGCGGATCGGGTCTTCGGGACTGGTGACGTTCTTGGACGCCCAATCGGCGAAAACCAGTACCTCTTCCATATCGCCCGGCCGGATGATGCCTTTCATGCGGCTGCGGACGACATCCTTCGCAGCGTCGAGATACATCGGCTTTTCCTTGGCGAGGCAGAAGAAGAAAGCCACTGCCGCAATCGCCGGATCGGCGATCGAGGCCAGCGGCGCTGCCTCCGCCTGCTTGCGCAACTTTCCGCGCTTATAGGCGCCCCGCATCCGCTCGACGGAATCGATGATCTCGTTTCCCGCCTCACGCACCATCTTAAAACGCCAATACCAGATGACCGCGCCGCTGATCGCCGCGACCAGAATACCGAGAAAAGCCATGATGAAACCCCACAAGAAAACCCGCCCGTTTTAGAGCGTTTTCCTTTGTCAGGTTCAAGCCTCTAAGTTGCATGAATCACCGGCCCAGATAGTTCTCGATCACCTTCGGATCCGAGCTGACGAAATCGATCGATCCCTCAGCCAGCACCGAGCCTTCCGCAAGGCATGTCACCTTGACGCCGAGGTCGCGGATGAAGCCCATGTCGTGTTCGACGACAACCACCGACCGGGTCCTTGCGATATCCTTGAGCAGGATCGCGGTCTCAGCCGTTTCGGCATCCGTCATGCCGGCCACCGGTTCGTCGACCAGCAGCAGCTTCGGCTCCTGCGCCAGCAGCATGCCGATCTCCAGCCACTGCTTCTGCCCATGCGAGAGGTTGGCGGCGAATTCGTCGCGCCGATGCGTCAGCCGCACCGTTTCGAGGATTTCTTCGATGCGTGCCTTGTCCTCGCCCGAAAGCCGATAGAACAGCGTGGAGAACACGCCGCGGCGGCGGTTCAGCGCCAGTTCCAGGTTGTCCCACACCGTGTGGCTTTCGAAGACCGTCGGCTTCTGGAATTTGCGGCCGATGCCGAGCTCCGCAATATCGGCCTCGTCCTTCTTGGTAAGGTCGATCGTGCCGTTGAAGAACACTTCGCCTTCATCGGGCCTGGTCTTGCCGGTGATGATATCCATCATCGTCGTCTTGCCCGCCCCGTTCGGGCCGATGATGGCCCGCAGTTCGCCGGGCTCGATGACGATCGACAGCGAATTCAGCGCCTTGAAACCGTCGAAGGAAACCGAAACGCCGTTGAGATAAAGCACGCTGGTGGGTTTGACGTCGGGGATCATACTGCTCACTCCGCGGCCTGAATTTTCGGTTCGATGACGTCTTCCTGCGCCACGGGTGGGGCAGCCTTGGAGACGGCTTTCCGCCTGCCGACATATTGGGCGATCGTGCCAACGACACCTTTCGGCAGAAACAGCGTGACGGCGACGAAGAGACCGCCGAGCGCAAACAGCCAGAACTCCGGGAAGAGGCCGGTGAAGATCGTCTTGCCGCCATTGACCAGGATCGCACCGATGATCGGCCCGATCAGCGTCGCCCGTCCGCCGACCGCCGTCCAGATGACCACTTCGATCGAGTTGGCAGGGGCGAATTCGCCGGGATTGATGATGCCGACCTGCGGCACATAGAGCGCGCCCGCAATGCCCGCCATCATCGCCGAGACGACGAAGGTGAAGAGCTTGAAGTGTTCGACGCGATAGCCGAGGAAGCGCGTGCGGCTTTCGGCATCGCGCACGCCGACCAGCACCTTGCCGAACTTCGAGCGCACGATGGCCGAGGCAAGCAGCAGCGACAGCGCCAGCAAGACCGCGGTTGCCGCAAAGAGGGCTGCACGCGTGCCGTCGGCCTGGACGTTGAAGCCGATAATATCCTTGAAATCGGTGAGGCCGTTATTGCCGCCGAAGCCCATGTCGTTGCGGAAAAAAGCCAGCAGCAGCGCGTAGGTCATCGCCTGGGTGATGATCGAGAGATAGACGCCGTTGACGCGCGAGCGGAAGGCGAACCAGCCGAAAACAAAGGCGAGCAGGCCGGGCACGACGAGTACCATCAGTGCCGCAAACCAGAAATGGTTGAAGCCGTACCAGAACCAGGGCAGATCCTTCCAGTTCAGGAACACCATGAAATCGGGCAGGATCGGGTCGCCGTAGCTGCCGCGGGTGCCGATCTGGCGCATCAGATACATGCCCATCGCATAACCGCCGAGCGCAAAGAAGGCGCCGTGGCCGAGCGAGAGAATGCCGCAGAAGCCCCAGACGAGATCGAGCGTCAGCGCCAGCAGCGCATAGGTCAGATACTTGCCGAACAGCGACATGATATAGGTCGGCACATGCAGCGGATTGGTCGGCCCGGTCATCAGGTTCAGGACCGGCACGAGAACGGCGACCAGTAGCAGCAGCGCGATGGCAATGACGATCTTGCGATCGAGTGACCGGAGAAGGAAGGCCGTTATCATGCTTCCACCGCCCTTCCTTTGAGTGCGAAGAGCCCGCGCGGACGCTTCTGGATGAAGAGAATGATGAGGACGAGCACCAGGATCTTGCCGAGCACGGCGCCGGCGAAGGGCTCGAGGAACTTGTTGACGACGCCGAGCGAAAGGGCGCCGACCAGCGTGCCCCAGAGATTGCCGACACCGCCGAAGACGACGACCATGAAGCTGTCGATGATGTAGGATTGGCCGAGATTCGGCGAGACGTTGTCGATCTGGCTGAGCGCCACGCCGGCAATACCGGCAATGCCCGAACCGAGCGCGAAGGTGAAGGCATCGACCCAGCCGGTGCGGATGCCCATCGAGGACGCCATGCGGCGGTTCTGCGTGACGGCGCGCATCTGCAGGCCGAAGGCCGACCGCTTGAGCAGCAGGAGCAGCGTCACGAAGACGACCATCGAAAAGACGATGATCCACAGTCGGTTCCAGGTGATCGAGAGCCCGCCGAGATCGAAGACGCCGGACATCCAGCTTGGATTGCGGACCTCGCGGTTGGTCGGGCCGAAGATGCTGCGCACGGCCTGCTGCAGGATCAGCGACACGCCCCAGGTGGCGAGCAGCGTTTCCAGCGGGCGGCCGTAGAGATAGCGAATGACGGCGCGCTCGATCACCAGGCCGACGAAACCGGTAAAGACGAAGGCGGCAGGCACGGCAAAGGCAAGCGAATAGTCCGCCACGCCGGGGAAGGCCGAGGTGATGTATTCCTGCACGACATAGGTCGTATAGGCCCCGATCATCACCATTTCGCCATGCGCCATGTTGATGACGCCCATAACGCCGAAGGTGATGGCAAGGCCGATCGCGGCAAGCAGCAGCACCGAGCCGAGCGACAAGCCGTACCAGACGTTCTGGGCGACATCCCAAAGCGCCAAGCTGCGATTGATGGTGCTGATATCGGCCTGGATCGCAGGCTTCAGATCGTCAGGCGCGGTTTCGAGCGTGGTCGTGAGGATGGTCAGCGCATCGCGATTGCCGCGAGCCGCGATCGTATCGATCGCAGCCTTCTTGTCTTCGACGCTCGCATCCGTCTTCAGCAGCAGCACTGCACGCGCCGCTTCCATCGTATTCTTGATCTCGGCGTCCTTTTCGGCCGCAAGCGCCGCGTTCAGCAGGTCGAGGTTGGCGGGATCGGCGTCTTTCAGCAGACCCTGTGCCGCGGCGAGCCGCGCCGAGCGGTCTGGGCTCATCAGCGTCAGCTGGCTGGTGGCGGCGCTGATCACACCGCGAAGTGCGTTGTTGATCTTGACCTTGGTCATCATGTCAGGGTCGACATCGGCGGCGGCTTCGCCGGTGATTGGATCGGAATAGGTCGGTTCGTCATCGGTGCCGCCCTGGAGGAGCACCGGGCCGCCGTCGGAATTGACGTAGAGCAGGCCGTCGCTCAACTGCTGCAGGATCTGGTTGACATGCGGGTCCTTGGAGGCGACCAGCGTCTTGATGGCCGCTTCGCGCTCCGGGAAGTCGCCGATGCCGAGCGCATCGATGAGCACGTGGATATCGTCCTCGGCCCAAACTTCGCTCGATGCTGCCAGGCCCGGAAATGCGAGGCCGGAAAGTGTCGGGCCCGAGAATGTCAGGCAGACAGTGATGAGGAAAATCTTTATGGCGCGATACATCGGCTTTCTCGCCCTTGAGTGTGTTGGCCTCGCGGCGCAATCGCTGGGACGGAGCTTCCGCCCGGGTGTCAAACCCGGACGGAAGTCTTCAGGCAATCATCTGATCGGGGTCGTACTCAGGAGCCCTTGCCGCCGCACTTGCCGGTGGCAACGTTGAAGTTGCCGCAGGACATCGGCTTGCGCCAATCGGAGATCAGGTCCTTGGAGTCGGGCAGGTAATCCGACCATTCGTCGCCGACGACGGCGGGCGTCTGCTGGACGATTTCGAACTGGCCGTTGGCCTGGATTTCACCGATCAGCACCGGCTTGGTGATGTGGTGGTTCGGCATGACGGTCGCATAACCGCCGGAGAGGTTCGGAACGCTGACGCCGATGATGGAGTCGAGAACCTTGTCGGTATCGGTCGTGCCGGCAGCCTGGACGGCCTTAACCCATGCGTTGAAGCCGATATAGGCAGCTTCCATCGGGTCGTTCGTCACGCGCTTGTCGTTCTTGGTATAAGCGTGCCAGTCCTTGATGAACTTCTTGTTGGCCGGGCTTTCCACAGACTCGAAATAGTTCCAGGCAGCGAGATGGCCGACAAGCGGCTTGGTGTCGAGGCCGGCAAGTTCTTCTTCGCCGACCGAGAAGGCGACGACGGGAATGTCGGTTGCCTTGATGCCCTTGTTGCCCAATTCCTTGTAGAACGGAACGTTGGCGTCGCCGTTGATCGTCGAGACGACGGCGGTCTTCTTGCCGGCCGAACCGAATTCCTTGATCTTGGAAACTTCGGTCTGCCAGTCGGAGAAGCCGAACGGCGTATAGTTGGTCATGATGTCTTCTTTCGGAATACCCTTCGAAATTAGGTACGCCTCGAGAATCTTGTTTGTGGTGCGCGGATAGACGTAGTCGGTGCCTTCAAGAACGAAGCGCTTGACGCCTTCTTTTTCCATCAGGTAGTCGACGGCCGGAATGGCCTGCTGGTTCGGAGCAGCACCGGTATAGAAGATGTTGCGCGAGGATTCTTCGCCTTCATACTGCACGGGGTAGAAGAGCAGCGAATTCAACTCTTCGAACACCGGCAGAACGGACTTGCGCGACGAGGACGTCCAGCAACCGAAGACGGCGGCAACCTTGTCCTTCTGGATCAGCTCGCGGGCCTTTTCGGCAAACAGCGGCCAGTCGGAAGCCGGATCGACGACGACGGCCTCGAGCTTCTTGCCGAGAAGGCCGCCCTTTTTGTTCTGCTCGTCGATGAGCATCAACATGGCGTCTTTCAGCGTGGTTTCGGAAATCGCCATCGTGCCGGAAAGCGAATGCAATACGCCGACCTTGATCGTGTCGTCGGCGGCGAGCGCGCCCTGGAAGGCGGCCGATGCCGCCATGACGGCACCGAGCGCAGCGCCGGTGATCGTGGATCTGAGATTCATTTGGTTGAGCCCCTCTTCTTGTTCCGCAACAGGCCGGAAACGGAATTTAACTGTTGCCGAGGGGACTATCGGGTGCTGCATCGCAAAATCACATACGCAAAATGACGTAGGTGCAGGGGGCAAACGAACAGGCCGGACAGCGAAGGGCATCCCCGCAATTGGGAATGCCCTCTTGGTTCGGAAAGAAAACTATCCTTCGATCGTCAGGGTGACGGAGGTCGGGCCGTAAGAGAGGCTCCCCTTGTGGCCGGAGATGGTGAGCTTGCCGAAGGTGCCGGAAAGGGTGCCTGCCTTCAGGATCTCGATCTTCGTTCCGGCCGCCGGGACAAAACCATCGGCAAGCGTCACGTCGAGATCGCCGGCCAGCGCTGCTTTGCCCTCGACAACAAGCGTGCCGACGCCGTTCGCACCGAGCGCCAGTTTCGCCGTCGCATTGGCGGATTGCTGATAGTCGCCGCCGACCGTCAGCGGCTTGTCGGCCGCCACAACGAGCGAACCGCCATCGACCGTCAGTCCCCCGCTGCCGAAAGCCGAGGACGATCCGGCCACCAGCGTGCCCTCTTCGAGCACGGTGCCGCCGGCATAGCTGTTGGCGCCCGATAGTCCGAGGATGCCGCTGCCGCGCTTCACCAGCTTGCCCTTGCCGCCGATGTCGTTGCGCCAGCTGTCGATCGCATCGAAGCCGCCCTTTGCCGCATCCATCGTCACCGTCACATCCTGGTCGAAGGCGCCGTATCCGTCGGCGGCGGCAAACAGGTTGAGGCGGCCATAACCTTCCGCGTCGTCGAGGAGCGGATAGCCGGACGCGATCTCGGTCGTCTTCAGCACCTCACGGCGCTGCTCGCCGTCGAGATAGGGCAGACGCGTTTCGAGAAGCGCTTCGGCGCCCTGCGGCACGCGGGCCGGCTGATCGGTCGGATGGATCGTCGGCAGGCCGTAGCTCAGGCGCTGCAGCACGTAGGCGCGATTGGCGTCATGATTGGCAAAACGGTCCGCGGCGATCGGCGCCGCATGCGCGGCGACTTCGAGCGCGCCCGTATCGGCAACGCCGGATTTGGCGATCAGCCAGGACTGTGCCTGGGCGTAAGCATCGCTCTTCAGCCCGGCATTGTCGGCCTTGTTCAGATTGTAGACGACCGTCGCGGTACCGAGCATGCGGCCGCCCATCACGTCGAGCGGGGAATGCATGCCGGCAAGGATGCGGTCCTCACCCAGCTCGCTGGCGCGCGTGATCATTTCCTGGAAGCGCTGCGGCACGAGATAGGCCATGGCGAGCGCATCCCGCCAGGCTTCCGCCGTATGTCCGCTCGGGAAGCCGCCGTCCTCGACCGGCTTGCCGCTCTTGGCGGACTCGAGCGTCGGGACGACCGAGACGTCCTGGCTCCAGCGGTAGGGACGGCCATATTTGAAATAGCGCTTGGCGGGCTCCGTCGAGCCATCACCGCTGGCGGCGTTGATGAAGTCGATTGCAAGGCCCATGTCCGGATTGGCATCGGTCTTGTTTTCGGTGTCGGGCTTGCTGCCGGCGCCGCGATTGTTGCCCTTGTCGTCATATTTGACCGTCGTCGCATCGGCGGCCACCTCGGTGATCGTGGTGGTCTGCTTGGAGCCGGCCTTCCACGCATCGGTCAGAGGACCGAGGCCGTCGACGATGCTGGTATTCTTGCCGCGCCGGTCGTCCAGGTAGGCGGCCACGGCCTGCTCGGCCGTCCGCGCCTTGGTCACCTTGACGGCATAGGCGATGTTCGCATCATGGACGGCCTGGTTGACGATCTGGCCGTCGGTCTTGCTGGCGGGAATGCCATCCCAATCCGTCTTGGCGACCGCCGGGCAATTGTCTTTGGCCGGCGCTTCGACGCCCGCATCGACGAATGGCGTGCGCGGGGTCCAGACTTCGAGGAAACCGGAGAGAAGATGAACGGCGGCATTGGTGTCCACCGTCGAGAAGCAGGCGTCACCGCGCTTGTTGGTGTTTCCCGTCTCGGCATAAGGCGCTTTCGCCGCCGTGGCCTGCTCGGCGACGGCAAGCGACGGCACGATCGAAACGAGGCAGACGAGGGCGGTGCTCAGGCGGAAAAAGCTTGAAACAGACATAGGTGATACCTGAAATGGTTGAAGGAACGGCGGGAGAGTTAGAGGCCTAGTGTGACAGACCGGCTTCAAAAATATGGCGGTTCCGTGAATCTGCCAGTGCTCCGCCCTTGCCTTTCTCACCCATCCCGCCAAAACTGTTTCGAGACGATAGGCCAACCGGAATGCCGGAAGGAAGACATGGCAGCGCGCCAACGCATCATTCCGGTAAGACGCGAATATAATCGCTGGGTCGCCAACCAGACGCTGGAAGATTACGCGCTGCGCTTCACCGCAAAGAGCGCCCGCCATTTCTCCTCCCAGCGCATCGCCCAGACGGCGATCGGCGCGATCTCCTTCCTGGCGCTGGAAGCGATCGGCGGCGCCATCACCCTTTCCTACGGCACCACCAACGCCTTCTATGCCACTATCGTCGCTTCGATCGCCATGCTGGCGATCGGCCTGCCGATCAGTCGCTACGCCATCCGCCACGGCGTCGACATCGATCTTCTGACCCGCGGCGCCGGCTTCGGCTATATCGGCTCGACCATCACCTCGCTGATCTATGCGAGCTTCACCTTCATGCTGTTTGCGATCGAGGCGTCGATCATGTCCGGGGCGCTGGAACTCACCCTCGGCATCCCCCTCTGGATCGGCTACATCCTCAGCGCCGTCATGGTGATCCCGCTGGTGACGCACGGCGTGCGGCTGATCAGCAAGTTCCAGCTGATGACACAGCCCTTCTGGATCGTGCTGAACATCCTGCCCTTCATCTTCATCGCTTTCATGGACTGGGAGAAATTCGATCTCTGGCGCGCCTTTGCCGGCATCCGCCATGCCTCAGGGCCGCCCGGCACCGTCGCCGATTTCAATCTGGTGGAGTTCGGCGCCGCCTCCGCCGTCATCCTGGCGCTGATGTCGCAGATCGGCGAACAGGCCGACTTCCTGCGCTTCCTGCCGCCGGAGCCGCGGCGCAAGTGGCGCCATCGCCTCGCTGTCTTTCTCGCCGGCCCCGGCTGGGTCGTCATCGGCGCGCCGAAGCTGCTTGCGGGATCGTTCCTGGTCGTGTTGACCCTGGCCTCGGGCGTGCCGGTCGATCGCGCCGCCGACCCGGCGCAGATGTATCTGACCGCTTTCGGTTACATGGTCCCCTGGCAGAATGCCGCGCTGTTGCTAATGGCAGCCTTCGTCGTCGTCTCGCAGCTGAAGATCAACGTGATGAATGCCTATGCCGGCTCACTCGCCTGGTCGAACTTTTTCTCGCGGCTGACCCACAGCCACCCCGGCCGCGTCATCTGGCTGGTCTTCAACGTCGCCATCGCCCTGCTTTTGATGGAACTCGGCATCTACCGGCTGCTGGAGGAGACGCTCGGCATCTTCTCGATCATCGCCATGGCCTGGCTTTGCACAATCTCCGCCGATCTCTGCATCAACAAGCCGCTTGGCCTTGCGCCGCCCGGCATCGAGTTCAAACGCGCCCATCTCTACGACATCAACCCGGTCGGGCTCGGCGCCATGACGCTGTCGGCGACGGTATCGCTGATTGCCCATTTCGGCGCCTTCGGCGCGACGGCCGCCTCGCTCGCTCCCTATATCACCCTCGTCATCGCGCTCATCGCCTCGCCCGCGCTTGCCTGGGCGACGAAAGGCAGGTTCTACCTCGCCCGCAAGCCGCGCCACAGCTGGAAGAACCTGACAAGCATCACCTGCTCCGTCTGCGAGCATCCCTTCGAGCCGGAGGACATGGCCTGGTGCCCGGCCTATGCCGCGCCGATCTGTTCGCTCTGCTGCTCGCTCGACAGCCGCTGCCACGACATGTGCAAGCCGGCCGCCCGTCTCAACGCCCAGGTCGGCACCGTCGCCAAGGCGCTGCTGCCGGAGACTGTGCTTGGCAAGCTGACGACGCGCCTCGGCCGCTACGGCATAGCCGTCGTGCTGGCCTTGACCGCCATCGGCGCGATCCTGGCGATGATCGCCCATCAGGTCGCCGCCGGCTCGCCTGAGACGGCCGAGGTCGTCAACCGCACCATCCTCATCGTCTTCTTCGTCTTCTCGGTGATTTCAGGTGTCGTCTGCTGGTTCTATGTGCTCGCCCATGACAGCCGCGTCGTCGCCGAGGAGGAATCCTCGCGCCAGAACACGCTGCTGCTCAAAGAGATCGCCGCCCACAAGAAGACCGATACCGCCTTGCAGAGCGCCAAGGAAACGGCCGAGGCTGCCAACCGCGCCAAGAGCCGCTATGTCGTGGGCTTGAGCCACGAACTGCGCACGCCGCTGAACGCTGTGCTCGGCTATGCCCAGATCCTCGAGCGCGACGAAACCATCCCGGCGCCGCGCCAATCCTCGATCAAGGTTATCCGTCGCAGTGCCGAGCACCTCTCCGGCCTGATCGACGGCCTGCTCGATATCTCCAAGATCGAGGCCGGCCGCCTGCAGGTCTATTCCAATGAGATCAACATCCAGGATTTCCTCGATCAGATCGTCGACATGTTCCGCCCGCAGGCGCAGGCAAAAGGGCTTGCCTTCACCCACGAGCGCGCGCCGGCCTTGCCGCAATTTGTCCGCACCGATGAAAAACGGCTGCGCCAGATCCTCGTCAACCTGCTCTCCAATGCCATCAAATTCACCGACGAGGGCAGCGTCACCTTCGATGTCGCCTATCGCAGCCAGGTTGCGACCTTCACCGTCACCGATACCGGCCGCGGCATCACGGAAAAGGATCTGACGCGCATCTACGAACCCTTCCAGCGCGGCGAGGCCGAAAGCGTGCGGCCGATGCCGGGCCTCGGCCTCGGCCTCACCATCACCCGGCTTCTGACCAACACGCTCGGCGGCGAGATTGCGGTTTCAAGCGTCAAGGACGAGGGCTCGACGTTCCGCGTCCGCCTCATGCTATCGGCGGTCATGCGCGCCGTGGCCGCGGCGCCACAAGAAAAGCGCATCGCCGGATATGACGGCCCGCGCCGCACGGTGGTTGTCGTCGACGATAACGAAGATCATCGCGAGATGATGCGCGAAATCCTGGCGCCTCTCGATTTCATCGTTCTGACGGCGGCAGGCGGCGCCGAATGCCTGACGCTGATCGAGGGCATCATGCCTGATCTTTTCCTCGTCGATATCCTGATGCCCGGCATGAACGGCTGGCAGCTCGTCTCGCGTCTGCGCGAGGCCGGCCAGACGGCGCCGATGCTGATGCTTTCGGCCAATATCGGCGACGCGGCCGTTCTCAGCGACAGCGACGACAGCCACAATGATGCGATCGGCAAGCCGGTCGACATCCGCCAGCTGCGCGACAAGCTGGCTTTGCATCTTGGCCTGACATGGCTCTACGCCGACGCTGCTGCAGCAGCCCTTCCTGTGAAGACCGAAGCGCCGATGCTGAGCCCGGGTGCCGCCCATGTGCAGGAATTGCTGCGGCTCGGCGAAATCGGCTATATCAGAGGCATCGAGGCCAAGCTTTCGGACCTTGCCAAGGTGGAAGCAAATCAGCCATTCACCGACAAACTCTACGCCTATGTCGCCGTCTTCGATCTCGCCGGCTTCATGACCTTCCTGCACGACTTCGACGAAAAGGTGGAATCCATTGGCTGAGCCGGCCCTGCCCCGCGACATCGTTCTGCTCGTCGACGACTCGCCCGAAGCGCTCGGCTTCCTGACCGACGCGCTCGAACAATCCGGCTTCTCCGTGCTGATCGCCACATCGGGCGCGGCAGCCCTTGGCATCGTCGAGCGCATCACACCTGATCTCATCCTGCTCGACGCCGTCATGCCCGCCATGGATGGCTTCGAGACCTGCCGCAAGCTGAAGGCAAATGCGGCGGTGGCGCAGGTGCCCGTCATCTTCATGACCGGCCTGACCGAGACCGAGCATGTCGTGCACGCGCTGGAATCCGGCGGCGTCGACTATCTCGCCAAGCCGATCAATATCGACGAGCTGCGCGCCCGCATCCGTGTCCATCTGCGCAATGCCCGCTCGGCGCAAAGCGCCCGCGTGGCGCTCGACGCGGCCGGCCGCCATCTGCTGGCGGTCAAGGGCGACGGCGCAATCCATTGGTCGACGCCGCAGGCAACACGGCTGGTCAATGCCGCCATGGGCAGCGACGAGGGCATGGAAATCGTCGTCCGCCATATCGCCGGCTGGATGCGCGAGCGTGCAGCCGCCGTGCGCGACGGCATCATCTCCATCGCCCATGCCGGCCAGGCGGCACTGCAGCTTGCTTTTCTCGGCGCGATCGGCCCGGATGAATATCTCTTCCGCCTGACCGCCGCCAATCAGCGCAGCGACGACGAGATGCTGCGCCAGCGCTTCTCG
The DNA here is from genome assembly GCF_002531755.2 of Rhizobium acidisoli. Classification (NCBI taxonomy): domain Bacteria; kingdom Pseudomonadati; phylum Pseudomonadota; class Alphaproteobacteria; order Hyphomicrobiales; family Rhizobiaceae; genus Rhizobium; species Rhizobium acidisoli. The sequence goes on from NZ_CP034998.1 coordinate 3,190,655, forward strand.
CTCACCCAGCGCGAATCCGAAGTGCTGCTCTGGATCGCCAAGGGCAAGGCCAACCGCGACATCGGCGAAATATTGGGACTGTCGGCGCGCACGGTGAACAAGCACCTCGAACAGATCTACGTGAAGCTCGGCGTCGAGAACCGGGCATCGGCCGCCGTCAAGGCCACGCATGTACTGCACGAGATGTGAGGGATATTGGGCGGCATCGCCACCGGGATTGCCGAGGACCTTCGTGAGGGCCGGCAATTGACGGAAATCGTCGGCGCCAGATAAGCGGCACGGAGACGGACGGAAATTCAGTTCCCCACAGAACGAAAGAAGCCCGGCCAAAACCGGGCTTCCATCAGATCATGGTACCAATAAGCAAGCTAAGCTTACTTAGTCTCCTGCGGCACGTAGGTGTACTTGCCGTCTGCGCCCTTCTTCCATTCGTACATGATGTAACCAGGAATCTTCGGGTCACCCTTTTCGTCGAACGAAATGTCGCCGAGAACCGTCGTGAACGGGCCCTTTTCCTTCATGGCCGTGGCGACGGCTTCAGGATCGACCGAACCGGCAGCCTTGGCGGCACCGGCGATCGCCTGCATCGCAGCGTAGGAATAAAGCGTGTAGGCTTCCGGGTTGAAACCGGCAGCCTTGAACTTTTCGACGAGTTCCTTGTTGGCCGGGTTCAGTGTCGGATCAGGACCGAAGGTGTTCAGGGTGCCGGCAACGGCGTCGCCAGCGATCGAGGCCAGTTCGTTCGAAACGATACCATCGCCCGAAACCAGCGTTGCCTTCAGGCCCTGATCGGCGGCCTGACGGATGATGAGACCGGCTTCGGTGTGCAGACCGCCCCAATAGATGATCGAGACGCCGGCTTCCTTCATCTTGGCGATGAGGGCCGAGAAGTCCTTGTCGCCGACGTTGATGCCTTCGTACATGACTTCCGTCAGGCCGGCAGCATTCATCGCCTTCTTGGTTTCGTCGGCAAGACCCTGACCGTAAGGTGTCTTGTCGTGAACGACGGCGATCTTGGCGTCCTTGAAGTGATCGGCAAGATACTTGCCGGCGATGGCGCCCTGCTGGTCGTCACGGCCGCAGGTACGGAACGTGTTCCAGAGACCGCGTTCCGTAAACTTCGGGTTCGTAGCAGCCGGAGTGATTTCGAGGATGCCGTTTTCGGCATAGACTTCCGAAGCCGGGATCGAAACGCCCGAGTTGAAGTGGCCGATGACGAACTTGACGCCGTCGGCAACGAATTTATTGGCGACCGAAATGCCCTGCTTCGGGTCGGAGACGTCGTCGCCGAGCTCGAGCTTGATCTGCTCGCCATTGATGCCGCCAGCCGCGTTGATATCGGCGGCCGCCTGCTCGGCGCCCTTCTGGAGCTGAGCGCCGAACGCAGCGTTCGGGCCGGTCAGCGGACCAGCGACAGCGATGAGAACGTCGGCCCATGCGTTGCCGCTGAAGGCGACCATCGCCGTCAGAGCCACCGCCGACAGAAGAGACTTCTTCATATTGTTACTCCCAATTTTTGGGCGGGTTCCGGTCCAAGGCCCAGCGCACTACCCACCATTGACTGCGCCAGGAAAGCTGTTCCACTCTGAAGGCAATTCATGCCTAGTTTCAACGGACTGTCAATGTTTGTCCTTCCACGAAAACGCGGAAGTTTTTTCGTACAGCCAGTAATAGTTGTTGACCATCTGATTGGTGCGGCGAAAGCGGAAGCCGGCGGTCGAGAAGACCAGCAGCGTCACGAAATCGATGCCGTAGAAGAGAGCGCTGAGCATCGGCCCATCGAACAGGGCGTGATGCAGGAACTGCATCGCCCAGGCGAGCAGGAAAGTGTAGACAACTGTCAGCGGATAGTCGCTCCAGCCTTCGGCAACCGCCTTGCCGGCGCGCCAGGCCGTCCAGAAGCCGATCAGCACGACGATCGCGCGGATGATCAAGCGGGCACCGGTATCGCTTTCGAAGAAAAGTCCCTGCATGTTAAACTCTCCCTTCGAGCTAGTGTCTTCCGCCTTCGAGATAGGCGGCGCGGACCTCAGGATTGGCGAGCAGTTCCTTGCCGGAGCCGCTCATCGTCACCTTGCCGTTCACCATCACGTAAGCGCGGTGCGAAAGCCTCAGCGCAGCGAACGCGTTCTGCTCGACGAGGAAAACGGTGAGGCCTTCCTGTTCGTTGAGCTTGCGGATCGCCTCGAAGATGCCCTTGACGATCAGGGGCGCAAGGCCGAGCGAGGGTTCGTCGAGCAACAGTAGCTTCGGCCGCGCCATCAGCGCACGGCCGATCGACAGCATCTGCTGCTCGCCGCCCGAAAGCGTGCCGCCGCGCTGGGCGTGGCGTTCCTTGAGGCGCGGGAAGAGCGTGAAGATCTTCTCAACGTCTTCAGCGAAGTATTTGAGATTGTCGAGGCCGGCGCCCATCTGGAGATTTTCCAGAACCGTCATGCGCGGGAAGATGCGGCGTCCCTCAGGCGACTGCGCTATGCGCAGACGGGCGATTTCGTGGGTCGGCATGCGGGTGATGTCGCGGCCCTCGAAGACGACCGAGCCGGTCCGGGCCTGCGGGCTGCCGCAGATCGTCATCATCAGCGTCGACTTGCCGGCGCCGTTGGCGCCGATCAGGCTGACGATCTCGCCCTTGTTGACGTGGACATCGATGCCGGCCAGCGCACGAATATTGCCATAATAGGTTTCGACGCCCTTCACCTGAAGGAGCGCTTGATCCGTCATTACTTCATCGCCCATCAGTTTGCGCCTCCTTCGAGCTGCTCGACGGTTGCGATCACCTCTTCCACTTCCTCATCCTCGACACCGAGATAGGCCGCGATGACCTTCGGATCGTTCTTCACGTGATCCGGCGTGCCATCGGAAATCTTCTGGCCGTATTCGAGCACGACGACGTGGTCGGAGATTTCCATGACCACCGACATGTCATGCTCGATAAGCAGGATAGATGTTCCGGTTTCGGCACGAATGCTCTGTAGCAGCGCATTGAGGGTCGCCGATTCCCGCGGGTTCAAGCCGGCGGCCGGTTCGTCCAGGCAAAGCAGCTCGGGGCCGGTGCACATGGCGCGGGCGATCTCGAGACGCCGCTGGGCGCCGTAGGGCAGATCGCCTGCCGGATCGTCGGCGCGGTCGATCAGATCGGCCTTTTCTAGCCAATGGCGCGCCAGCTCGATCGATGCGGCCGCCTCCCGTTTGTAGGGACCGATGCCGACGAGGCCGAGGATCGTATAACCTGACGCCTTCATCAGCTTGTTGTGCTGGGCGACGAGCAGGTTTTCGAGAACCGTCAGGCCGGAGAACAGCCGGATGTTCTGGAAGGTGCGCGCCACCTTGGCTTCTTTGGTGATGCGAAAGTCCGGCAGACGCTCGAGCAGGTACTGCTTGCCGCTTTTCTGGTTAAGCGTGATCATGCCCATCGTCGGCTTGTAGAAGCCAGTGATGCAGTTGAAGACGGTGGTCTTGCCGGCGCCGTTCGGCCCGATCAGCGCGGTGATATCGCCGCGCTTGGCTTCGAAGGAGAAGTCGTTGATGGCCATCAGGCCGCCGAACTTCATCGACAGGTGTTCGACCTTGAGAAGCGTATCGCTGGACATGGTGTTGGTGACGAGGCTCATCAACCATGGCCCTCCTTGATGAAGCTTCCGGAAATTGCCTTGCGCGCCTTGAGGAAGGCGGTCGGTTCACGCGAACCGACGAAACCGCGCGGCTTGAACAGCATGACCACGACCATGGCGAGGCCGAAGATCAGCATGCGGTACAACTCTGGCGTGAACGTCGGCCCGAAAATCACTTTCAGGAAGTCCATTTCGCGCAGCAGCTCGGTTCCGCCGACCATGACGATTGCGGCGATCGCAATCCCGGTTAGAGAACCCATGCCGCCGAGGACGACGATGGCGAGGATCACAGCCGATTCCAAGAAGACGAAAGATTCCGGCGAAACGAAACCCTGACGGGCAGCAAAAAAGGAGCCGGCGAAACCGGCAAACATCGCTCCCGTCGCAAAGGCCGTGAGCTTGGTCGTCACCGTATTGATGCCGAGCGAGCGGCAGGCGATCTCGTCTTCGCGCAGCGCTTCCCAGGCGCGCCCGATCGGCATGCGGCGCAGCTGGATGGTCACGTAGGCGGTCAGCATGCAGAGCGCCAGAATGAGGTAAAAAAGGAAGATCTTGTAGTAAGCCGAGGACATCGACAGGTGAAAGAGCTTGGCGAAGCCGCCGGCCGTCGCGTCGAAGGGAATGCCGAAAAGCGTCACCTTGGGAATGCTCGAGATACCGAAAGTCCCCTTGGTGACATCCGTCCAGTTGATGAGCACAAGGCGGATGATTTCGCCGAATGCGAGCGTCACGATGGCAAGGTAGTCGCCGCGCAGGCGCAGCACCGGAAAGCCGAGAATAACGCCCCAAAGTGCGGCGAAAATGCCGGAGAGCGGGAGGAGAACCCAGAAGGACAGGCCGAAATGGCTCGAAAGCAGCGCATAGGAATAGGCGCCGACTGCATAGAAAGCGACATAACCGAGATCGAGAAGACCGGCGAGGCCGACGACGATGTTCAGCCCCCAGGCAAGCATCACATAGATCAAGATCTGGATGCCGAAATTGTCGACATATGTCAGCGACCCCTGCGGACCTTTGATCGCCACCACCACCATGGGATAAAGCAGCAGCGCGATCAGCGCGATCTTTAGGAAATGCCGGTGGAAGAAGCTCTTCTCGGTTGAGATGGCGAGTTCGCCCTGTCTCGCCTTTGCCAGCTTGCGGCTGTCGAGATGTGGCCGCAGGAAAACCACCGTGGCGAAGCGGCCGATCGCGGCGACAGCGACGAAGACCGCAAGCAGCCCCCAGCGCTGGACGATGATCAACTCGTTATTGATGTTCTGGTCGGTCTTGAGGCCGACATAGAGAACGAACATGCCGAACGACAGGACGGCGGCGAAAAGGGCTTCGGTAAGGCCTTTACGGACAAGTCCGGTATCGGGCTTGCCTGCAGAATTTTCAATGTTTGCCATGACGTTATACCTTCTCGACTTCCGGCCGTCCGAGGATACCCGTCGGCTTGAAGATCAGCACGAAAGCGAGGATGGCGAAGGTCGCGACATCCTTGTACGCGATGGTGAAATAGGCCGACCACAGCGATTCGATCAGGCCGATCATCAATCCACCAAGAACCGCGCCCGGCAATGAGCCGATGCCGCCGAGAACGGCTGCCGTAAATGCCTTGACACCCGGCGTGAAGCCGTCGGCGAACGAAGCAACGCCATAATACATCAGATACATCGTGCCGGCGACGGCAGCCAGCGCCGCACCCATGACGAAGGTGATGGAAATCGTCTGGTCGACATTGACGCCGAGCAGCGCCGCCATCTTGCGGTCCTGCTCCGTGGCGCGCTGGGCGCGGCCAAGTGCTGTACGATTGACGATATACCAAAAGACGGCGAGCAGCACGACCGTAATCAGGATGATGACGATCTGTTTCAGCGACACCGAGATGTTGCCGAACTGATAGACTGAGCTGATCATCGGCGGGATCGGCTTGTTGCGCGGACCCTGCGTCACCTGGATGAAATTGGACAGCACGATCGACATGCCGATCGCGGTGATCAGCGGCGCGAGGCGGAAAGAACCGCGCAGCGGGCGGTATGCGATGCGCTCGATCGTCCAATTCCACAAACTCGTCATCAGCATCGCTACGACAAGCATCGCCAGCAGCAGAACTGCCACGGGGAGACCTGCGAAGATGGATGTGAGGACGAGAAAGACGATAAGAGCGGCGAAACCACCGAGCATGAAGATATCGCCATGGGCGAAATTGATCATGCCGATAATGCCGTAAACCATCGTATAGCCAATAGCCACAAGGCCATAGATGGATCCGAGCGTCAGCCCGTTGAAGAGCTGCTGGACGAAATACTCCATATGTCGTTTTCCCCTGGATGCGAACCGCACGGGCTGCATCTCTTTTTGGTTCTTTGGTTCCCCGTTTCAGAGAACCTCATAGGCCGAATGCATACCGGTTTCGGTGGAAATGTGAAGACAAAAAGGATTTACTCCGACAAATTCTTGTCGGAACAGGCCTAAGTGGCGCATTTTGAACCAAAATCCACAGAAAATCGGCAAAGAAAGGCCTATTTTTGATCAGAAACTGCCACTGAGTTAACGGTTCGGAGATTTGGTCGGCGATTTCCTTTGCCCGCTTGGCGCGTAAGCTATTCCATAGAATTGGAAGATGGCGCAAATTCACACCCTAACCCCACCAATTTTGCGAATACCATTTCAGATCAGGATGCCCCTTCTTCGTCTGACAAGGCTGAAAACTTATGGTAGCTTCATGACACTGCGTTAGGGGATGCAGAGCGCGATGGGAAACACCATATCGAGGATCTGGTGACAGGGATGGTTTGCGGACGAGCGACAGTGGGGCGCTCGGCCCGCGTGGCGAACGGCAAAAGGACAATGCTGAGGACATTTGAAAGGGCGGCCCTCGAAGCCGGCAAGGCCATTATTACGGTCCTGCGCGAAGGCTTCCCCGTCGCCATGAAAGCGGATGCAAGTCCGGTCACGGTCGCCGACGAGGAGGCAGAACGCATCATCCTCGCGCATCTCGCCAGAGATTATCCTGAAATACCGGTCGTGGCGGAGGAATCGGTAGCCGCCGGAAAAGTGCCCGACATCGCCGGCCGCGGCTTCTTCCTGGTCGATCCTCTCGACGGCACGCGCGAATTCGTCGACGGACGGCAGGAATTCACCGTCAACATCGCTTATATAGAGAACGGCGCCCCGCTGGCCGGCATCGTCTACGCCCCGGCACTCGGTCTTGCCTTCTTGGGCGAACGCGGCCACGCCGAAAGGCTCGTGGTCACCGACGATTTCACCGTCGGTGCACGCAGTGCAATTACCGTGCGCGAACAGCCGGACGACAGGCTGGCGCTCGCCAGCCTCCGTCACAACAGCCCCGAGACTGGAAGCTTCCTCGCCCACCACGCAATCTCCAAATGCACCAATATCGGCTCCTCGCTGAAATTCTGCCTGCTGGCCGAAGGCAAGGCCGACGTCTATCCGCGCTTCACCCGCACGATGGAATGGGACACGGCGGCGGGCGATGCGGTGCTGCGCGCCGCCGGCGGCTCGACGGTGACGCTCGACGGAGCGCCGCTGACCTATGGCAAGACGGGTGCTGCAGCCGATTTCGACTTCGCCAATCCGAACTTCATCTCCTGGGGCGGCACGAAACGCGTGCTTGAACCGGCGTAGCCCATCCCCTGCATCCCCGAACTCGCCGCTATCCACGCGACCGGGCCTCGGCGGCCGGTCTAAGAGTGATTCGCAAACGGCCGGTGATTCTCGGTTTGAACCCCGTTTTTCCGTTTTCCCGCGCCGGATCGTTACCCGTCTCGCCTTGATTTTGTCATATTGTGACACAGTTTGGGAACGATCGAGCGTCCCAGCCAGAAAAATTTCATGCCGGAACTCGTTAACAATACCGCCGGACGAGGGTCGGTCGCGTGCCGAAACAACACGTCCGACCACCCCCGGAAGCCCTCGCCAAAGGCCTAAAAACCTTGACGAAATTCCAATTATTAACGAAATATCATGAGGTTGCCTCAACTTAACGCAGATGCGAAAGATTTATTGCGATGCGATATTTCTCTGGACACCATTACACAATTGTCGCATTTTTCCGTTTTAGTAGGGTTACCAAGACCTGAGTGCAGCCCTGGTGACAGGGTAAACCATTGATCGCCTATTGCCGCCGCACCCCTCGAAGACAACAGAGTACGATCCTTGAGCATCACGGAACTAAACAACAGCATTTCGACTGAGTCCTTTAGGCCGAGCCGCCGCCAGCAGCCGAGCCTGAAGATCCAGACCCCCGTTATCCATAGCGACGCGTCCCAGGCGTCGTGGGTGGATCTTACCCTGAAGCGGGCGTTCGACATCGTTTCGTCGTTGAGCGCCCTCCTCGTCCTTGCGCCTTTCCTTCTGTTCGTCGCATTGCTGATCAAGCTCGACAGCCCGGGACCGGTGCTCTTCAAGCAGACCCGCTGGGGCAAGAACTGCAAGACCATCAAGGTCTACAAGTTCCGCTCGATGCGCACGGATCTCTGCGATGTCTCGGGTGTTGCCCAGACGGTGAAGAACGACCCGCGCATCACCCGCGTCGGTGCCATCCTGCGCCGCACTAATGTCGATGAGCTGCCGCAGCTGCTGAACGTGCTTATGGGCCACATGTCCGTCGTCGGTCCGCGCTGCCATGCAATCGGCATGCGCGCCGGCGGCATGCTCTACGAAGAGCTTGTCCCGGAATACCATCAGCGCCACGCCATGCGCCCCGGCATGACGGGCCTTGCCCAGATGCGCGGCCTGCGCGGCCCGACCGATCGTCCGGCCAAGGCACGTGCCCGCATTGTGAGCGATCTCTACTACGTCGGAAATTTTTCGATCGGGATGGATATCCGCATCATTGCCGGCACCGTCGTGTCCGAGCTGACCCGCGGAAAAGGCTTCTAAGCTTTTGAGAAAGGTGCCGGCAGCTTAAGAGCAGCCGGTACCCGACCGCTCCGGTGACCGCCTCCTGCGGCTGACCGAATCGAGCTTGCGCATCGCACACTTCAAATAACCCAAACCCATATGCGACAAGAATTCGAGAGTGATCGCGATCTCGTCGCTGCTTTGCCGGCGACCAGCGCAGGCATCCGATTTCGCGCCAGGCGCACCATCGCCTGCGCCCGTGCGGGCGTGAAACATCCGTCCGAAAGCGAAGATGTATTGTTTCAGGTCAGCGTCGTGCGGGCGCGAAGGCGAAAATATTCTTCGAGGCGTACATCTGAAAAAGCGGGTTGAAGGTGCTTTTTTTGCGCCGCCCGCCTCGCTGAAGATCGGCCTCGATCGTCCGCCTTCTTGCGCTCACATCTACCTCAAGACAAGAAAATCGCCGGACCGGTAAAAAAACCGATTAGGCTTTCCGGCCAGTCAGCTGGTTTTCCGTGAGAGCCGTGCCAAAACCTCCTGGGAAAGCTCAGAGCAGATAAAAACCGAAGCCCGCAAGCCTCGCGATCTTGCCGAGCCGCTCCTTGCCGCCGTTCGGCGAGATCCCATCGCGACCTGACTGCGAAGGCAAAAAACCCAGTATGCTCAATGCAATCACCGCGCGCATGCTCATCTACTTTTCATCTTCATACCACGTAGGGCCCGCTTCAGCCTGACCTCGTTGTCGGTAGTAAGAGGCCCTGCCGGGGCATCGGCAGACACGGCTTGTGCCCCGCATCCCGAGCTCACAGGCATCAAAAGCGCGCGCTGGATTGAACCAGCGGGACGATGTCTCACGCTCATCCCTATGCCCGGTACGGCAAAACTTATCGCGAGAAATCAATCATATTTATTCGGCAAGCCTCCATTCAGGCCGCCCCAAGTTGACGGGGCGGCAGATGGCCATCCCATATCGCCAGGGGCCTCGGGGCATCTAAATTTGTTATCAAAGTCTTACGATGAGCTTAGGCAATTTTTAAATGTGGCAGGCTAGAGTGACGTCCGTGGTCTTGCGTTGTGTAGAGAGTCCAATGACCGAAATGATACGTCCCCGAGTAAAATATGTCATCGGCCCCGATGGCAGCCCCCTGACGATCGCGGATCTTCCGCCGCCCAATACGCGGCGCTGGGTGATCCGTCGGAAGGCAGAGGTTGTCGCGGCTGTTCGCGGTGGCCTGTTGAGCTTGGAAGAGGCTTGCGAGCGTTATACGCTCACCGTCGAAGAGTTTCTCTCCTGGCAATCGTCGATCAACAGCCACGGTCTCGCCGGCCTGCGCACCACGCGCATCCAGCAATACCGCCACTGATCGCACGCCATCATCGAGATTTATTTCGGGCCGGACGCATCTCCCATCAGGGAATGAAGAAGGCCCGAAATCATTGACGAGGCCGCGTAGCACCAAAGGCCCGGCTGCGTGAAGGCATCCGCCAACCCCGTTGTCTTCGCCGCCGCAATGACGATCGCGACCAGCAGCACGTCCATCATTGACCACTTGGACAGATGCGGCACGACGCGACGATAAAACAGGCTGCCGGCCCCGCCGCCGGCACCTGCTGCTTCCGCGGAGATCCCGATCATCTTCAAAAGCGGAAGCACGATCGAGACCAATGCGACGATCGCCGCCAGCAGCCCATCCCCGCCCTGCCAGAGCGAGACGACGATTTCGATGAGCGACGGGGTCCGATCGAAGAAATACAGCGTCTCGAAACGGACCAGCGGCAGGATGAGGCCGAGCGCCAGGAGGAATGGCGCGGCGACGAGCAGGACGGGGCGGATCATCGAAAGCGCCCTCATAGGCACGAACCTCGCGCCGACCCGACATTTTTCATGAACACTCCGTCTCCTCCAGCAATCGCCTTGCCGGCTTGGCATGATCGCGTCGCCGTGTCACCGTCGCCGACGACAATATCCCCATCCCTCAGCGAGGAAAGATAATGGACATTCGAAACGAGGAAGGCGCTTCCGGCGGCCGTTATGCGACCGGGGTCGAAGGGCACGAAGCCGAGATGACCTATTCACGCACATCGGCGAAACTCGTCATCGTCGATCACACCGCCGTTCCCGATGCGCTGCGCGGCAAGGGCGTCGGCCAGGCATTGGCGCTGCACGCAGTGGAGGCGGCCCGGACCGGCGGCTGGAAGATCATCCCGCTCTGCCCATTCTTCAAGGCACAGGCGCAACGCCATCCGGAATGGCACGATGTCGTGAACTGATCTTTGCTGCCCAAACGGCTGCGATTTCCGAGTGGGTGATGGAGTGTAAAACGGCGAAACACCAAAAGCCATGTATGACGGACAGCGCGCCCGTCATACATGGCTTCTCAGTGGCGATCCCAGGGCGCCGAAGCCGGCGCCCGCCGTTTTTTACGCCCTTGCGCGGGCGCTGGTGTCACGTTCTTCCAGCGCCGTCGCCCTTGCATATTCCGCCTGCATCTCCTCGAGCGCCATTTCCAGCGACTCTTCCTGCATCTTCAGTTCCTTGATCGAAACCTGCAGGTTGTCGGCCCGCTGACGCGCGGCCTTGGCGAAGGTCGGATACGCAAAGTGATTCGGATCTGAGATTCCGGACTTCTTTTCCTCGACGACGATCTGGCTCTCCAGATCCTTCGTCATCCGTTCGAATTCGGACATCATCATCTGCAACTGCTGCAATTGACGTCGTTTTTCGTTCACCTGAAACTCTTTCAGGCGAACGAGACTCTCTCGCGACTTCATACGCATTACTCCCGTGATGCGAGACCCCGGCTCAACTTGAAACCGCCCTGCGCGCCGCTTTGACACGGTTTGCTAAAAAATTTCCTGCGATATTAACAAATACCTACCGCTGGTAACCTTTCGTTTACGGGCATCGTTAATGATAGGCCCGATGATTTAAGGGTCGGTAAATGCCGCGGCATTAAGTTCGAACCTTTTCATTGGCGAGTCGGATGAATCACTTAGCGCATTTTCCTAATGTTGAAGATGAAGAGCGCCATTTGAGATTCCTATTGGAAAACAGAGAAATGGAAAAAATATTTAATAAATTCGATACTCCTTGCCAGAGTGAATTAGAATTTGTTAACCATTTCGTGGCAGCTTCCAAATCACGTAGCGTGTTCGGTATCGTGTAGGGGGCCAGACCACCTTTCGGCGGCGGTAAAGGGGATAATTATGCGGGTACTACTCATCGAGGATGATAGCGCGACGGCGCAGAGCATCGAGTTGATGCTGAAATCAGAAAGTTTTAATGTTTATACCACCGATCTCGGTGAAGAAGGCGTCGATCTGGGCAAGCTGTATGATTATGATATCATCCTGCTCGATCTGAACCTGCCCGACATGTCCGGATATGAAGTGCTTCGCACGCTCCGGCTGTCCAAGGTCAAGACACCGATCCTCATTCTGTCGGGCATGGCCGGCATCGAAGACAAGGTTCGCGGCCTCGGCTTCGGCGCCGACGACTACATGACCAAGCCGTTCCACAAGGACGAGCTCGTCGCCCGTATCCACGCCATCGTCCGCCGCTCCAAGGGCCACGCCCAGTCGGTCATCATGACTGGCGAACTGATCGTCAACCTCGACGCCAAGACGGTCGAAGTCGGTGGCCAGCGCGTCCACCTGACGGGCAAGGAATACCAGATGCTGGAGCTGCTTTCGCTCCGCAAGGGCACCACCCTCACCAAGGAAATGTTCCTGAACCACCTTTACGGCGGCATGGACGAGCCGGAACTGAAGATCATCGACGTCTTCATCTGCAAGCTCCGCAAGAAGCTCGCCAACGCTGCCGGCGGCGCCAACTACATCGAGACCGTCTGGGGCCGCGGCTACGTTCTGCGCGAGCCGGATGGCGCCGAATACGCCGAAACCGCCTGATATTTCCGATTCCCCTTGTCGGATAACGAAGATCCCGCCCTTCCGGCGGGATTTTTCGTTTCTGCCTGGCAGTGAGAAGACGCGTTAATAAAAGGATCTGGTTGGACAAGCGGTCGAACCTTCTCCGTTTCAATCAAGAAAACGGAGTACCCGGCGGCCGAACGTGCTTGCGCGTTCGGCGAGGCTGCATGGGAGGGAGGCCTGCTGTCAGGCAGCGATCGCGCGGTTTCCGAAGACGGCGGTCAGGATCTTGCGGTCGAACGGCTTCAGCAGGAAGTCGGTGGCGCCGGCCCGTTTGCCCGCCATCAGCTTCTTCAGATCCGCCTCGACGACGCAGTAATAGATCTTGACCTCTTTGCCACCATCCATGGCGCGGATAGCGGCGATGAGATCGAGGGCCCCTTCCATGCCGGAATCGACGATCAGATATTCCGGCAGCTCCGTCTGGCAGCGCTGCAGCGCCTCGCCGGCGTTGGAGGCCTCGCTGACGAGAAAATCGAGTTCGGAGAGAATGCGCTTGCCGACCTTGCGGACGATATCCGAATTATCGGTGATCATGAACCTTTGCATGGGCGCTCCTTTGCCCCTCGCATTCGTCGCAGCAAGAGGCCTCTTACAACCCTGGAGGATAGGTCCATCAGGCTAACGAATCGTTACCGGACGGGCTAAGACACCCGTCCAATCTCGAAATCAGGCCGCCGCCGCGGCCACTGCCGTGAACACCAGTTCTTCGGCGCTAGCGCTGTGATCAAGCGTCATTCCGCACTCCTGCGCCAGAAGCACAGTGTAATAGGGCTGGATCGAATGCGCGTCGATCGCTTCCTCGATCGTGCCGGTCGAGATCTCGACGAATTTCGGCGGCAGGCGCATCAGCTTGCCTTTGGCCGTGAGCTTGAACCTGGCATCGAACTCGGGATTCTCAAGCGTTACCTCGAGCACGCCGCCGCGCGGAATTGCCGAATAGGCAACGAGAAACAGGTTGAGCAGCAGCTTGACGCGATTCTTGGCGACGATAGCGCGCGGCCCGTTCCAGATCACCTCGGTCTTTTTCTCGGCGACGGCGAAATCCTTGGCTGCACGCTCGGCCTCGCCGGTATCGATCGAAGCGCCGACAGACCCCGATGCCCCGAAGGCGAGGCGTGCGAATTTCAGGCGGACCGAAGCGTTGAGCGCGCTGGTGCGGATCAGGTCCATCGCATCGGCGTCGGCACCACCCTCATCCAGGAGTTCCAGCCCATTATTGATCGCACCCACCGGTGAGATGACATCGTGGCAAACGCGGCTGCAAAGAAGCGCGGCCAGATCCGGGCCGGCCAAGGTGAGATTAAGGTTCTTGGACATCATCGTCTCCTGAGGGGCGGCAATTTCATCGCGCCCGCGAATATGCTTCATCAAAATTGCGCGAAGTTTGCGATCGTATTCGGTGCCATAATGACACCATATTTGGTAAACCGATTGTTAAGATCATCGGCGCAAAATGCACCAATCGCCGCGAGCGGTTGCCCGCTCCAGCCAAACGACGAACGGATGACACCATGCGCCCTCGATTTCCGCACCGATTGATCGGCTTCTGCAGGTTGCTTTCGGCCCTCGTCTTTTCCTCGCTGATGGTCGCCGCACCTGCCTCCGCCCAGGATAACGGCCAGTACACGATGCAGGAAATCGTCGATGCCGGCCACTCCTTCTTCGGCTCCGCCAGCGGCGGGCTTGCCAAAGTCGTCGAGAGTGCCTTCCAGAAATACGGCCTGCCGAATGGCTACATTCTCGGACAGGAAGGCGGCGGCGCCTTCATCGCCGGCCTTACCTACGGCGAAGGCCAGCTGAACACCAAGAACGCCGGCGAACATAATCTCTACTGGCAGGGTCCCTCGCTCGGCCTCGATTACGGTGGCCAAGGCTCACGCGTGATGATGCTGGTCTACGACCTGCCCTCGGTCAACGGCATCTATGCCCGCTTCGGCGGCGTCAGCGGCTCGGCCTATGTGATCGCCGGCTTCGGCATGACCCTGCTCAAGAACAACGACGTGCTGGTCGTGCCGATCCGCACCGGCGTCGGCGCCCGCCTTGGTGTCAATGTCGGCTATCTCAAGATCACCCAGGCGCCGACCTGGAACCCCTTCTAAGGCGGCAAAGCCGCTGGAAAGCGCCGCCGTCCGCATCGGCGGCCTTGCCCATATGCGTCATGCGTGCTTAATCATCGCGGCTGACCTCTTATCAACCTTCGAATCGATGGCCGCGCCGTGATCGAATACGCTCTATTGTTCGGATTGGGCTTCCTGACCGCGGCCTTCCTCGTCTTTCTGGTCTCGCCCGCCGTTCACCGCCGTATCGTCTGGTATACCGAGAACCGCCTGAAGGCGACCATGCCGCTCAGCCCGCAGGAGGTTCGCGCCCAAAAGGATATGGTGCGCGCGCTCTATGCCGCCGAAAACGCCCGGACCACCCAGGACCTGCTGCGTGAGCGCGAGAAATCCCTATCGCTCCAGCTTCGCCACGACGCGCTCGCCGTCGATGCCGGCAGGCTTGCCGCCGAGATCGGCGAATTGCAGGCCCAGATCGGCGAGATGCATGTCGAGGCTGCCGAGCAGCGCTCGCGTCTGCGCAAGGATGAGAATTATATCAGTCAGCTGAAGACCAATCTGCATATTGCCGAACAGTCCGCGGCCAACAAGGAGAGCGAACTGGCGACGATGCGGACGCGGCTGAGCAAGCTCGGTGAACAGACCGATGGGCTGAGGATCGATCTGGCCGCACGCGAAACCGAGGCGGAGAGCCTGAAATTCCGCGCCAACGCGTTGCGCGACGAACGAGACACGTTGCGCCAGGACGTCAACCTGCTGCAGAAGCGCGCCAAGGATGCCGAACAGAAACTGACGCAGCAGCAGCACATGGTGATCCGCCTGGAGGACAAGGCCGCGCGCGACAGCGCTTCCGCCGCCGAAAAGGAAGCCCTGGTCGCTCGCCGCCAGCAGGAGATCGCCAAGGTGAAGGATCAGTTGAAGGCCGCCAATGCCGAGATCCGCAAGGTCAACCGCGTGCTGCGCGACGCCGGCCTTGCCGGGACGGTTGCGGAGTCGCCGGCGGAACAGACGGCCGAAGATACGACAACATCCATGCCGGACACCGCTGTTGTCACGTCTGAGATCGGCGAGGATGTCCGCAAGCGCAGCGCCGCCCTTGCCGAGCGCCTGCAGAAGGCAAAGACGGTGACCGGACGCGATGGGGAGATCCGTGAGGAAATCGCCTCGATCGCCGCCAACATGGTGGCGCTGACCGCCCTCAACGAGGGCCCCTCCTCGCCGATCCGCACTCTTTTGCCGAATGCGACAGAAAAGACCCCGAGTGATCGCGTCAGTCTTGCCGACCGGGCGGCCGCCATCATCGCCGATCCCCAGCGCTAATACATGCCGCTCGGCGGTGTGCAGCGGCTCCGGGATAACGACATGCAAAGGACGAAAGCGCGGCGCATGATGCAGATTCGATGCAACGCGCTATAAAGTCGTAAGTTAGATCCGGTCCATCGCCGACGCCATCGAAAACAAAGCGATGCCTGTTGCCGTCGCGGCGTTGAGACTGTCGAGATCCTCCGACTGCGGGATGCGCGCGCTCTGGAAGCGTGCCAGCAGTGCCTCCGGCAACCCCTCCCCTTCCGTGCCGATGACCAGCGCCATGCGTGCCGAGGCGGGAATGGCGCGGATATCGGTCTTGCCGTGCGGCGAAAGCGTCCAGATGGCAAAGCCGCGTTCGGCAAGCGAAAGCAGCACATCCATCGCCTCGCCGCCGCGCCGGTGCGGAACGCTCAGCACCGAACCGACCGAGACACGCAGCGCCTTGCGGTAGAGCGGATCACAGCAGGTTTCGTCGAGCAGCACCGCATCCGCCCTGAAGGCGGCTGCATTGCGGAACATCGAACCGGCATTGTCATGATTGGAAATGCCGCAGCCGACGAGCACCAGCGCCCGTTCCGGTAGCGCCTCGAGAAGAGCCGCCTCTCCGCGATCTTCCCGCCGGCCGAGCGCCAGAACGCCGCGATGCAGATGGAATCCGACGACGCCGTCAAGCACGTCGGCCTCGGCGACATAGACCGGCACATCGGCCGGCAGCCGCTCGAGGATCGGCAGCACGCCGTCGACGCGGTTGCGCAGCAGCAGGATCTTCTCGGCGAAAAAGCCGCGGTCTTGCGCATGCGCCTCGGCGAGCATGCGCAGCACGACGGTGCCTTCGGCGATGAAACGGTTTTCCCGGCCCGTCAGATCGCGCTCGCGAATATTGCGGAATTCGGCGATGCGCGGATCGTCGGCGCTGTCGATGGCGATCGGGACGGCGGCCATGCCGGCCTCAATTGCCCGCGACGCTGACGTCGGCGACGGTGCGGCCGGTCCTCAGGTCGAAGACCAGCGCCTTGCTCTTGCCCTCAGCCGTTTCGCCGTAAAACAGGATCTGCCCCGCCGAAAACGAGGTGGACTGCACCTTGAAGCCGAGCGGCAAGGAAACCGTCGCCGCAAGCGGCGCATCCGAGGGCACGCCGGCGGCGGAAACGGTCGCCGCCGTCTCCTTGGCTTCGCTGTGCATCGTCTTATAGACAACCGCGCCGAAGACCGCCATAAGGCTCACGAACATGATGGCGCCGGAAACGATCTGCAGGCGGACCATCTTGCGCCGGACACTTTCCATCGCCGGATCAAGGGGCTTCTCTTCCTGGTCGTCTGGCTCGATAGCTGTCATCTGTGCGTCCCGTTCTAAAAAAATACGTCGGAGAAGAAGCGTCTTGAGCGACCCCTTTAAACAAGCAGCCGGCAATAGAAAAGTCCTGACCGCCGATGAAACTGCCGAAGGCCGGCTCGACGCGTGGCTGACGGCGCAGGTCGGGGAGGAATTTTCGCGCAGCCGCATCAAGGCGCTGATCAAGGACGGCCAGGTTTCTCTGCGCGGCGAACCCGTCACCGATCCGCAGCGCAAGGTGCGCAACGGCGATAGTTTCGAGATCACCCTGCCCGAGCCGG
Source organism: Rhizobium acidisoli (assembly GCF_002531755.2). NCBI lineage: Bacteria > Pseudomonadati > Pseudomonadota > Alphaproteobacteria > Hyphomicrobiales > Rhizobiaceae > Rhizobium > Rhizobium acidisoli. The sequence continues at coordinate 3,208,029 of NZ_CP034998.1, forward strand.
AAGACCCGACGCCGCAGGGCGAGGATATCCCGCTTGCTATCCTCCATGAGGATGAAGACCTCATCGTCATCTCCAAGCCTTCCGGTCTCGTCGTCCATCCCGGCTCCGGCAACTGGACGGGGACGCTGGTCAACGCGCTGATCCATCACTGCGGCGATACGCTCTCCGGCATCGGCGGCGTGCGCCGCCCGGGCATCGTCCACCGGCTCGACAAGGACACGACAGGGGTCATGGTCGTCGCCAAGAACGACATTGCCCATCGCCACCTCTCGCTCCAGTTTGCCGATCATGGCCGCACCATGCCGCTGGAGCGGGCCTACCAGGCTGTCGTCTGGGGCCGCCCCCGCTCGCTGACAGGCACGGTCGACGCGCCGCTCGGCCGCGCCACCGGCGATCGCACGCGCCGCGCCGTCAAGCGGCCCGACAGTCATGACGCCGACGAGGCGATCACGCATTACGAGGTGATCGAGCGCTTCCAGGAGAACCCGGACGCGACCGCACTTGCTTCGCTGGTCGAGTGCCACCTCGAAACCGGCCGTACCCACCAGATCCGTGTGCATATGGCCCATATCGGCCATCCGCTGCTCGGCGACACGGTTTATGGCGCCGGCTTCAAGACCAAGGCCAACCGCCTACCCGAGGAAGTCCGCAAGGTCGTCAACGGTTTCAACCGCCAGGCGCTGCATGCTTTCATGCTGCAGTTCGAGCATCCCCGCACCGGCGAAATCATGCATTTCGAAGTGCCGCTGCCGGATGATATGGTGGAGCTGGTCGAGGCGTTGCGGGGATAGAGGCGTCCTCTCCGACCCCTCTCACAGCTGCGTGAGCGGCACCTTGAACCGCTGTTTCGCCACACTTATCTGTATATTGACTTAGTGCGGGCTCGCAGTAGAGCCGCACGTCCCGGTTTGCCATTTTTAACGCGAGGACGCGTTTCCAACGGGAACCGGAATTCACTTGAGGAGGGTGCACTATGGCCCGAAATACCTTGCCGTCCATTACCGCCGGCGAAGCCGGTCTCAATCGTTACCTCGACGAAATCCGCAAGTTTCCGATGCTTGAGCCGCAGCAGGAATACATGCTCGCCAAGCGTTATGCCGAGCATGGTGATCGCGACGCCGCCCATAAGCTCGTCACCAGCCATCTTCGCCTCGTCGCAAAGATCGCGATGGGTTATCGCGGCTATGGCCTGCCGATCGGCGAAGTCGTCTCCGAGGGCAATGTCGGCCTGATGCAGGCCGTCAAGAAGTTCGATGCCGAGCGCGGCTTCCGCCTTGCTACCTACGCCATGTGGTGGATCAAGGCCTCGATCCAGGAATATATTCTGCGTTCGTGGTCGCTCGTGAAGATGGGCACGACCGCCAACCAGAAGCGCCTATTCTTCAACCTGCGCCGGCTGAAAGGCCGCATCCAGGCGATCGATGACGGCGACCTGAAGCCGGAGCACGTCTCCGAAATCGCCACCAAGCTGAAGGTCTCGGAGGAGGAGGTCATTTCGATGAACCGCCGCCTGTCCGGCGACGCCTCGCTGAACGCGCCGATCAAGGCGGCCGAAGGCGACAGCGGCCAATGGCAGGATTGGCTGGTGGACGACCATGACAGCCAGGAAGACGTGCTGATCGAACAGGACGAGCTCGACACCCGCCGGCGCATGCTGGCGAAAGCGATGAGCGTGCTGAACGAGCGCGAGCGCCGCATCTTCGAGGCTCGCCGCCTCGCCGAGGATCCGGTGACTCTGGAAGACCTGTCGACAGAATTCGACATCAGCCGCGAACGCGTCCGTCAGATCGAGGTCCGCGCTTTCGAGAAGGTGCAGGACGCTGTCCGCAAGGAAGCCCAGGAACGCGCCAAGGCCGTCCGGGTCGTCGAAGCCACGGCCTGATAGGGCTGAACTTAAGAAAATTGGAACGCCACCTCCTTACGCAGGAGGTGGCGTTTTTTTGTTAGAAAGCTGCCCCTCACCCTAACCCTCTCCCCGTAAAAACGGGGCGAGGGGACGTGCCCTGCGAGAGGTCAGAGAGGAACGGAGAGGCTACGGCGATCCCCCTTCGCCCCGTTTACGGGGAGAAGGTGCCGGCAGGCGGATGAGGGGCGTGAGCGGCAGAGCGGCGAATGCGCTGAGCGCAAGCGAAGGGCAAGGAACTCCCTTGCCATGACCGCCTCACTGGCTCGTCGAGACGTCCCCGAGCGCGGTCCATTCCTTGATGGCGGTATTGAAGGCATCCGTTCCCGTATTGCCCTTTTCCATCGTCAGCAGCGCGCGGCGGCCGTTGCGGTAGGTGACGGGGATATCGATCCAGCTGCGGGTCGACATCAGGTCGAGATTGGCCTTGCGCGCATCGGGATAGTCGTTGAGCGCGATCATGTGGAAATCGTCGGTGATCTTGGCCGGAACCGCGATCAGCGCGTCACCGCGGTCCTGCTCGGTGCGCTTCATCGAAATGCGCTGGACGCTGTCGATGCTGCCGCCTTCGAAATTCGGCGGCAGCGAGAAGACGATCTCGACGAGATGGCTTGCCGGCAGCGACGGATCGGAATTGCGTTTGAAGGTGACGAGAGCCGAGAGATTGCGCTCCGGCACGGTGACGTTGCCCTGCACCGTCGCCTCCTGCCGGCCGTCCTGGCCTGCCTCGTGCTGCACGCTCCAGACCACCGATCCTTCGATCGCCGTCGGCGAGCTTTGACCGATGCGCTCCTCATAGAGGAACATCTTTTGCGACGAGCCGACGAGAGCGGTTTGCTGCGGCGATGCTGCCGGGCCGTTCGGCGTCGGCGTTTCGGCCGGTGCGACATCGCCCTGCGCGGTCGCCGCCGGCGGCGTGTCCGCTGCCGCGACATTCTGCTCGGCGACCGATTTTCCTTCCGCGGTCGGCGTTCCCGGCACTGTCGCCGGTCCGCTGTCGACCTCGGTCCCATCGGTCAGCAGCCGCTGGGTGAATTTCGAATTGGCCGCGGCGCCGTCATTGTTCATTGACGCCACCTGCGGGTTCTGGTTCGGCTGAGCTGGCGCCGCTGGCGTATTCTGCGCTCCCGGTGTGGTCGGCTGGGCCGGCGGCGTCGCAGCGTTCGGCTCGGCCGGCGTTGCGGAGCCGGCAGGCGGTGTCGCCGCCTCGTTCCGGGTCGCCTGCGACGGTGCCGAACTGACGAGCCCGTCGACCATCGCCACCAGCGCCTCTCTGTTCATCCAGCCGGCATAAGCGCCGCCGCCGATCAAGAGAAGCGCGAAGATGAGGGTGATCACGGTGCCGATGCCGAAGCGGCGACGCTTCGGCTCCATCCGGAAACTCTTGCCCTGCAGCTTGGAAGCGACCATCTGGTCGATATCCATCGCCGGATTGGTGTCATCGTCATCGGCCGCGACCGAGCCGCGGCGGTCGTAGCCGCGCAGCGCCTTCGCCTCGCGCCAATCCTCGCTCGGCGCGCTGCCGGCGGCGGCCGGCTTGCCGTTGTGCACTTCCGCGAAGATATCGACATCATCGAAATGCGAGGCGACCGGCGCCGCCTTCTTGCTGCTGTCTGCCTCGATCGGCGGCAGATCGTCGAAGACTGCGGTCTCCCAAGAGAAACTTTCCTTGGCCGCCGGCATGACGGCCGCAGGTGCGACTTTTTCGAGGCTCGATATCACCTCCTCGAAGGCGCGCGCCGAGGTATCCGGGGTGATCGGCGCCGTCTGCGAATACTGCCGAAGTTCCTCTTCCGCCCATTCGGTCTCCGCATCCTTCGGCGCCGGAGCCGGCGTCTCAGCGGCGGGCTCGGTCCAGACGGGATCGAAATGGGCAGCCGCGTCAGCTTGCAGCGGCTCCTCACGGCTGTGCTCGACGAATTCCTGCGGACGAGCGAAATCGGCGACCGGCTCCACCAGCCGGTTGGATGCATGCTCTATGCCACGTGTGATCGGCTCAAGCGGCGCGACGGGTTCGTAAACCTCTGCTGCCTCCGGCTCCGCGCTTTCCACCGCCGCCGGCTCGGGCGCGGTCTCTTCCGCGGGATGCTGCTCGTCAGCATGATATTCGTCTGCTTCTTCGCTGCGATGACCGGCAGGCGCCTCCCAGCGCTCATCATCTGCAGGCCAAGCCTCGGCAGTGACGTCGCGTCGTTCGCCGGAATGCCATTCCTCGGCCGGCCCTTCCTCTTCATGCGACGGATGCCAGTATGTTTCGGCAGGAGCCGGTGTCTCTGCCTGCGCGGGAGCAGTAGCCTCGGCCGCAATGGACGTGGGAAGGCTCTGTGCTTCCTCGGAGAGAGGTTCCTCGTCCGCGAGCTCTTCCTGGGGCTCCTGCGGCGCGGCAGCTTCTACGTGACCCGGCTCGGCGGCGGGCTCAACCGCCTGCGGTTCCGCAGAGGCTTCGTAGGCCGGCTCCTCGACGGTCGTCTCCGGTGCAGGCGCCGGTTCGCCTTCGTCGTGGACCGTCTGTTCTTCAGCGAATTCCGGCGCGACGGCGGCGGCAACCGGCTCGTCGAGCGGCAGCGCCTCGGCGTGTTCGCCTTCCACTTCGCGGATGGCGGCCTCGAGCTTTTCGAGCTGGCGTTGCAGCATGGCTTCCGGCGGACGCGGCTTCATGTTCTCGAGCTGCCGCTGCACTGCGCCGCGGGCACGTTCGTAGACCTTCACCCGCATCTCTGGGGTATTTTCAGCCAGGCCGTCGACGGCCCGCCGAATAACTGCAATAAAATCCGCCATCAGTACTTTCTCAAGAAGTCCGGCACCCTACCGAACCATCCTCCACAGTGACCCGTGAGCTTAATCCTCAAACGGATCGGTCACAAGTATCGTGTCATCCCGCTCCGGGCTGGTGGAAAGCAGCGCGACAGGCGCGCCGATCAGCTCTTCGACCTGGCGAACATATTTGATCGCCTGTGCCGGCAGGTCCGCCCAACTGCGGGCGCCGACGGTCGATTCCTTCCACCCTTCCAACGTGATGTAGACCGGTTCGACCCTAGCTTGCGCTCCCTGGCTTGCGGGAAGATGATCAATCTGTTCACCGTCGAGCATGTAACCGACGCAGATCTTCAACTCCTCAAGGCCATCGAGCACATCGAGCTTGGTGAGCGCGATGCCCGTAATGCCGTTGGTGGCGATCGACTGGCGCACGAGGGCGGCATCGAACCAGCCGCAACGCCGCTTGCGCCCGGTCACCACGCCGAACTCATGGCCTTTTTCGCCAAGGAACTCACCGATCGCATCCTTCAGCTCCGTCGGGAACGGGCCTTCGCCGACGCGCGTCGTATAGGCCTTGGTGATGCCGAGGATATAGCCGAGCGAGCCCGGCCCCATGCCGGAACCGGCCGCGGCCTGTCCGGCCACGGTGTTCGACGAGGTCACGAAAGGATAGGTGCCGTGGTCGATATCGAGCAGGCTGCCCTGCGCGCCTTCGAAGAGGATGCGGGAGCCCTTGCGGCGCTCCTTGTCGAGGAAGAGCCAGACGGTATCACGGAACGGCAGCACCCGATCGGCGATCGAGGTCAGTTCGTCCATGATCGTCTGGTGGCTGACTTCGGCGACACCGAGGCCGCGGCGAAGCGCGTTGTGATGCGTCAGAATACGGTCGACCTTGCCGGCAAGGCTGTCGAGATCGGCAAGATCCATCACCCGGATGGCGCGGCGGCCGACCTTGTCTTCATAGGCCGGGCCGATGCCGCGGCGTGTGGTGCCGATCTTGGTGCCGCTGTTCGACGCCGCATCCTCGCGCATCGCGTCGAGCTCGCGGTGCAGCGACAGGATAAGCGTCGCATTGTCGGCGATACGCAGATTGTCCGGCGTCACTGTCACGCCCTGGGCCTCCAGCCGGCCGATCTCGGCGATCAGCGCATGCGGATCGACGACGACGCCGTTGCCGATCACCGCCATTTTGCCCGGACGCACGACGCCGGAGGGCAGCAGCGACAGCTTGTAGCTGGTGCCGTCGATGACGAGCGTATGGCCGGCATTATGTCCGCCCTGATAGCGCACAACGATATCCGCGCGCTCCGAAAGCCAGTCGACAATCTTGCCCTTGCCTTCGTCACCCCATTGCGAACCGACCACGACTACGTTCGTCATCCAACTCTTCCTGTTACCGGCGGAAAACCGCGCACCTGCTCAAACCCGCGCATCTATAAAGCTTTGTTTTTGGGAAAGCGACCCTGTTGTCACAGGTGATTGGGCTTTTTACGTGACAAATCAGCAGCCGGCAGGTTATTGCCCGTCACAAAACGCCGCTTGGCGATCGCGGAAAGACGGGAAGAACGCTCTTGCAAGCCACGGCCTACTTCTGCCTCGTTATCGCCACCCTCTGCTGGGGCGGCAACTCCGTCGCCGGCAAGCTCGCAGTCGGGCACATCAGCCCGATGATGCTGACCTTCCTGCGCTGGTTCATCGCCGTGGCGCTGATCGCCCTGATCTCGGTGCCGCAGCTCAGGAGGGACTGGCCGGTGGTCAGGAAGAACCTGCCGCTGCTGTTTTTCTACGGCGTCATCGGCTACACGCTTTTCAACGCCATGCTTTATTCGGCCGTGCAATATACGACGGCGATCAATGTCGCCATCGAGCAGGCCGGCATCCCGATGCTGATTTTCCTGTTGAATTTCATGTTCTTCCGCACCGGCATCTCGCTGGCGCAATGTCTCGGCTTCGGCATGACACTGATCGGTGTCGCATTGACCGCCGCTCACGGCGACCTGGCAACATTGCTGCAACTAAGCCTCAACCGCGGCGACGGGCTGATGCTGATCGCCATTGCCGCCTATTCGGTCTACACCATCTTCCTGCGCTGGAAGCCGCCCGTCGACTGGCGCACGCTGATGGCGTTCCCCGCGCTCGGCGCCATGCTGACCTCGGTGCCGCTGCTCCTTTGGGAAGCCGGCCGGGGTGCCGCGTTATGGCCGGATCAGGCCGGCTGGGTCATCACCTTCTACACGGCGACCTTCCCGTCGCTGCTGGCGCAGATCCTCTATATCAAGGGCGTCGAGGCGATCGGCGCCAATCGGGCCGGCCTGTTCATCAATCTCGTGCCGGTGTTTGGAACTTTGCTCTCCGTCGCCCTGATCGGCGAGAGGCTGCAGTCCTTTCACATGATCGCGCTGGCACTGACCTTGGGCGGCATCGCGATTGCCGAAAAAGGCCGGCCGAAAGCTTCGGCTCCGACCGTTCCCGCCTCCCCTGTAGATTAACCAAGCTCCAGCGTCGTCACGCCGAAGACGTGCTTCAGCGGAGTGGCCGGCGCCGGTCCGCGATACATGCGCGTCGTCTCGAAAACCGGTCGAAGGCCGAGGCCTTCGGCAAGTGCCACCGCCTCATGGTTCTCCGTGGGGATATCGATGAAAACAGCAGCCCCCTTCGCTTCGGGGATCAATTCGGCAAGCAGTGCTGCGGCGCTGTCGGCATCGTTGGCAAAGAGCGGCCCAATCTTGTAACCCTCGTAGCAGCGGCGGATCGTGCCGTAACCGCGGAGCTTGCCGCTCTTGCGCACCACAGCCGAGCGACGGCCCTTGCGACCGGTGCACCAGGCGGCGAGGAAGGCATCCCGCGGCTGCGGAAAGATCGCCGAATCAAAACGCTGCAGGCCTTCGAGGCGCGAATCCATGACCGGGTGCGCGGCAAGCGCCGAAACAGGCAAGGTGGTGGCGACGCCTCCGTAGCGAATGGTGGAATAGGCGGGTTCGAAGCCGGCCTTGCGGTAGTTGTCCTGCTGGGCGGCGACGCCGTCGAGGCCGATCGTGCGGTCCCCCGCGCTGGCAATGCCCGTCTCCCAGATCGCCTTTCCGTAACCCTTGCCCCGGAAATCGGGATGGACGATGTAGAGCCCCAGGAAGGCGAAACTCTCGCCGTATTTGACGACGGAGATCGAGCCGACGGGGACTTCACCGATGGCGCCGACGAAAAATCCCGACGGATCAGCCTCGAGGAATGCAAGCGAATCGTCGAGGCCCGGGTTCCAGCCCTCCTGACGCGCCCATTCGAGCACGAGTTCCAGTTCGCCGGGCCGCATCGAACGAACGGCAAATTCCGAATTCATGCGACTTTCCCAGATTGAATGTCCCGCAAGTCCATCCCGGCAACCGCAAAGCAATTGTCAGGTCCCCAGTTCCCCGATTGCAGCTGCGAATGATGGAAAGTCGCGCTCATGATCTTGACCACGCGTATAATCATTTTTCGATGCAATGCAGAAAGCTTGTTTCCGCATTAGCATGAAACAATGCCGATGCAACCTCAAGAAAATTACTTGCGCCAATTATCTCTCCACGACCGCAAAAGCCAGCCGGCGGTGCCCACCGACGGATCACCGGGCCGTTCCGCCGATCACCGTCTTCTGCTTTTCGATCCCGCTCGCCATGGGTGAGAAAAGACGAGCTGTCTCGCCCGCCGGTGCGGGATAACCAAACGCGTAACCCTGCAGACCATCGCAGCCGAGTTGCGCCAGCACGACGGCATGTGCCTCGGTCTCGATGCCCTCGGCGATCACCTCGACATCAAGCGCCTTGGCGATTTCCACGATCGAACCCACCACGCGCCGCTGCTCGGCGGAGCTGACGACTTCGGCGATGAGCTGCCGGTCGATCTTCAGCCGTTTCGGCCGCAGCTTGACGAGACCGATGAGCGAGGCATGGCCGGATCCGAAATCATCGATCTCGATGTCGATGCCCATTTGTTTGATATCGCCGATATGGTCGAGCAGTTTTTCGTCGCTGTCGTCGAGAAAAATGGTCTCGACCAGTTCGAACACGATCACGCCGGGCGGAATGTCGAGTTTCCTCAGCTTGCCGAGCAATGTCGGATCGGCAAGCCGCGACGCCGAGATATTGACCGCAATGCGCGGAACCGCAAGTCCCTGCAACAGCCAGAACAGCCGGTCTTCAAGAACGTTTTTGAGGATCGCCGCATCGATCTCCGCCGCAAGCCCATGCTCGTCGGCGATCTTCAGGAATATTCCCGGGGCGAGCACGCCCTTCTCCGGATGTTTCCAGCGCGCCAGGGCCTCGAAGCCGATGACTTCCCGCGTCCGGGCATCGAGCTGCACCTGATAATAAGGAACGATTTCGCCGCGCTCCAGCCCGAGCTTCAGCTCTTCGGCGAGGCGACGCTTGGCGCGCAGATCCTCCTGCAGTTGCCGGGTGAAGAATTCGACGCGGTTGCGCCCGAGCTTCTTGGCCTGGTAGAGCGCCAGATCGGATTCGGCAAGCAGGCTGCGCGCCCGCCGGTCGCCGCTCCAGGAAACGCCGATCGAGGCGCCGGATTGAAGCATCTCCTGGCCGAAGCGGATCTTCTTCCGCAGCCGGCGCTGAAGGTCGTCGGTAATGAGTTTCAATTCGGCCAGATCGCTGAAATTGACCAGCACGATGACGAATTCGTCGCCGCCGACGCGGGCGACCATGCCATTTGCGGGGATGGCGGCGGTGATGCGAAGGGCTGCCGCCCTCAGAACCGCGTCGCCTGCGGCATGACCGTGACTGTCGTTGATCTGCTTGAACTGGTCGAGGTCGAGATGCAGGACGCCAAGCGTGGTGATGCTCCTGTCGGCCGGCAGCTCGGCGAGCCGCTTGTCGAGAAGACGCCGGTTCGGCAGGCCGGTGAGATAGTCGTGATCGGCGACATGCTCGATGCGCGCATTGCTTTCCTCGAGCGCCAGCGCCCTCGCCTCGGCCACCATCTTCTGGCCGGCGAGTTCAGCGTTGAGCAGGACGTCGGCGGTCACATCCCATTCGGCGCCGATGAAGGAGGGCAGCCCCTCCGCATCCACGTAGAAATGTGCGCGTGACCGCAGATGGCGGATTTCGCCGCTCGGCAGCACGATCCGAAATTGCGAATTATAGGCGCCCCGGGTGGCGATCGCCTGGTCGAAGTCGTATTCGGCTTGCTCGCGGTCGTCGGGATGGATCGCATTCGACCATAACCATGCCGGCACTTCCCGGCATGTCTCGCCGGTTTCGTAGAGACGGTGCATCTGCGCATCCCACAAGATCCCGCTCGTTGCGATGCTGTGCTCCCAGACACCGATCCGGGATGCATCGAGAGCGAGTTCGAGCCGGCGCAGAAGATCCTGAAACTCTTGTTCGGATCGTGTGGGTCTGTTTTCTGGCAACGCGGTCTCAGCCTTAGAAGCTTCCATAATTGCAATATGGTCTCAGGCCGGCATTAATGAAGCCTTGTTCCGATGATCGAACTAGTCACTAGGTGAACTGTCCGTTACGACTTTCCCCTTTTGGATCAAAGGACTTGCAGTCCGTAAACACAGTTGAGATCAGTGGTTGTGGCGCGGCGGGTTTTTGGCAATCCCGCGGAATTCCGCCGCCCCTTCCAGAACCGCGCCGTCCGACAGTTGCGTGACCGAGCGGCGGTAGATCTGCTGCCACGGCGTCGCATCCGGCGGCACCGGCGGAATACCGTCGCCCTTGCGCCGTTCGATCTCGGTCTCGTCGACCAGCATGTCGCAACGGCCATGGTTGAAGTCAATGCGGATGATATCGCCGCTGCGAAGCCAGGCAAGGCCGCCGCCGGCCGCACTCTCCGGCGAGGCGTTGAGGATCGACGGGCTGTCTGCCGTGCCCGACTGGCGGCCGTCACCGATCGTCGGCAGGCTGCTGATGCCGCGCTTCAGAAGATGGTCGGGCGGCTGCATATTGACGACCTCTGCCGAACCCGGCCAGCCGAGCGGCCCGGCGCCGCGGATGACCAGAATGGTATTCTCATCGATGCCGAGGGCGGGATCGTTGATGCGCTTGTGATAATCTTCCGACCCGTCGAAGACAACCGCCTTGCCTTCGAAGACGCCCTCCCGCCCGGTCTCCTGAAGGTAGCGCCGGCGAAAATCCTCCGAGACTACGCTCATCTTCATGATGGCGAAATCGAAGAGATTGCCCTTGAGAACGAGAAAGCCCGCCCGCTCCTTCAGCGGCTCGCCGAATGGCCGGATAACTTCGCGGTCGCTGGCTTCCTTGCCCTGCAGGTTCTCGGCCATCGTCCTGCCCGTCACCGTATGACAGTCGCCATCGAGCTTTCCGGCCTGCAGCAGCTCCCACATGATCGCCGGCGTACCACCGGCGCGGTGGAAACGCTCGCCGAGATAGGCGCCGGCCGGCTGGACGTTTGCGAGCAGCGGGATATCGAAGCCGTGCACCTGCCAGTCGTCGGGATGAAGCTCGACGCCGGCATGCTTGGCCATCGCCGCCAGATGCGGCTGCGCGTTGGTCGAACCGCCGATCGCCGAATTGGTGCGGATGGCATTGAGGAAGGCCGCGCGCGTCAGGATATCCGACGGCTTCAGATCCTCGAAGACGATCTCGACGGCACGCCGCCCCGTGCGGTAGGCCATCTGGCCGCGCTCGCGGTAGGCAGCCGGAATGGCGCCGCATCCGGTCAGCGACAGACCGAGCGCCTCGGCGAGCGCATTCATCGTCGAGGCCGTGCCCATCGTATTGCAGTGGCCGACGGAGGGCGCTGAGTCGAGCGCTGCCTGCAGGAATTCCTCGCGGTCGATCTCGCCTGCCGCATATTTCCGCCGCATCCGCCAGATCACCGTGCCGGAACCCGCCAGCTCTCCCTCATGCCAGCCGTCGAGCATCGGGCCGCCGGAGAGCACGATCGCCGGAATATCGACCGTCGACGCCGCCATGATCGCCGACGGCGTGGTCTTGTCGCAGCCGGTCGTCAGCACGACGCCGTCGAGCGGATAGCCATAGAGGATTTCAACGAGGCCGAGATAGGCAAGATTGCGGTCGAGTGCCGCCGTCGGGCGCTTGCAGTTCTCGAAGATCGGATGTGTCGGAAATTCGATCGGAATGCCGCCGGCATCGCGAATGCCGTCGCGCACGCGCTTGGCAAGCTCGACATGCACCCTGTTGCAAGGCGTAAGATCGCTGCCGCTCTGGGCAATCCCGATGATGGGCTTGCCGGAGCGCAGCTCTTCCGGCGTGATGCCGTAATTCATGAAACGCTCGAGATAGAGCGCTGCCATGTCGATATGGTCGGGATTGTCGAACCAATCCTGCGACCGCAGGCGCCGCTTCGGAAGATGGCTGTCGGTCACCTTTTGCCTCCGGGCAGGGCATTCTTCTCTTCGAGATGCAGGAGCAGGCCGCTATGATCCTTTTCACCATTGCCATTTGCAACGAATTCGGTGAATTCGGCGTGTACCGTCGCAGTCAGGGGCAGCGTCAGCGACAGGGCGTTGGCGGTCTCCATGGCGGCGTTCAGATCCTTCAGCTGGTTGCTGGACGAACCGCCTGGGGTAAACTGCCGCTCGACCATGCGTTTGCCGTGGAGGTCAAGGATACGGCTCTCGGCAAAGCCGCCGCGAATGGCGTCGCGGAAGGCTGCCGGCGAGCCGCCGCCGGCTGAAATCAGCATCATCGCTTCGGCGACGGCGCCGATCGTCACCGCGACGATCTGCTGGTTGGCAAGCTTGGCAAGCTGGCCCGCTCCGCTTGGGCCGACGCGGGTCACGCGCCCCATCGGCGCAAAGACATCTGCAAGCGCGTCGATCACATCCTCTTCGCCGCCCGCCATGATGGCGAGCGTACCGGCATCAGCTCCGACGACGCCGCCGGAAACCGGCGCATCGACATGAGCGATGCCGCGTTCGGCAAGCCTGGCAGCATGGTCGCGGGCAAAATGCGGGGCGATCGAACTCATATCGATCACGGTGCCCCCCGATGTCATCGCATCGGCCGCTCCCCGGTCGAACAGCACGTCCTTCACCGCCTCGGCATTGGTGAGCATGGTGATGACGACGTCGGCGCCCGAAACGGCATCCGCGGGTGTCTCCGCACAGATCGCGCCGTCTTGCGCCAGCGCCTCGGCCTTGCTGCGATCGCGATTCCAGACTGTGACAGCAAAGCCCGCGCCGAGCAGCCGGCGAGCCATCGGTGCGCCCATCAGCCCGGTGCCGAGAAAGGCGATCCGCCTGCCGTCATGACCTCTGCTCGAACCTATCATTCAGTCCTCCCAACTGTTGTTCGTCTTTGATAACCCCCTCACCCATCGTTGCAACCGTTTTGATGACGCATCGGCCTGAAAACGATACGGGCGAGAACCGAAGTTCCCGCCCGATTTACTCGACAAAGGAAGGTTGAATTCCGTTATTCCGCCGCGAGCCGGATGACCTCCGCTTCTTCCTCCTTGTGTTCGTCCGGCTTGTGCTGGACGAGCGGGCGGTTGCCCGTCAGCCGCCGCAGCAGCACGTAGAAGACAGGCGTCATGAAGATGCCGAAGAAGGTCACGCCGATCATGCCCGAGAACACCGCAACACCCATCGCCGCGCGCATTTCCGCGCCGGCGCCAGTGGAGACGACGAGCGGCACGACACCCATGATGAAGGCGAGCGAAGTCATCAGGATCGGGCGAAGACGAAGGCGGCTGGCCTCGATTGCGGCCTCCCGCGGCGTCCTGCCCTCGAACTCCAGTTCGCGGGCGAATTCCACGATCAGGATCGCGTTCTTCGCCGATAGTCCGACAAGCACCACAAGACCGATCTGGGTGAAGATATTGTTGTCTCCACCGGTGAGCCAGACGCCTGTCAGCGCGGCCAGCACACCCATCGGCACGATCATGATGATCGCAAGCGGCAGCGTCAGGCTTTCATACTGGGCGGCCAGCACCAGGAAGACGAGCAACAGCGCCAATGGGAAGACGACGACGCTCGAATTGCCGGCAAGGATCTGCTGATAGGTCAGATCCGTCCATTCGAAGTCGATGCCTGCAGGCAGGGTCTCGTGAAGGATTTTCTCGATCGCCGCCTGTGCCTGGCCGGACGAGAAGCCCGGTGCCGGACCGCCGTTGATATCGGCAGCGAGGAAGCCGTTGTAGCGGTTCGCACGCTCCGGGCCGGTGCTCGGCTCCACTTTCAGCAGGGCCGAAAGCGGGATCATCTGACCCGATGCCGAACGGACTTTCAGCTGGCCGATATCTTCCGGCTGAGCGCGGAATTTCGCATCGGCCTGCACGCGGACGCTGTAGGTGCGGCCGAAGGCGTTGAAGTCGTTCACATAGAGCGAACCGAGGTAGATCTGCAGCGTCTGGAAGACGTCGGTGACGGAGACCCCGAGCTGCTCGGCCTTGGCGCGGTCGAGATCGGCATAGAGCTGCGGCACGTTGATCTGAAAGCTGGAGAACAGCCCGGCAAGCTCAGGCGTCTGATAGGCCTTGGCAAGCACCGCCTTTGTCGCCTCGTCGAGCGCCTCGTTGCCCAAGCCGGCACGATCCTCGATCTGCAGCTTGAAACCACCCGTCGTGCCGAGACCGTTGACCGGCGGCGGCGGGAACATGGCGATGAAGGCATCCTGGATGGCGCCGAACTTCTGGTTCAGCGCCATGGCGATGGCCCCGCCCGAAAGATCCGGCGTCTTGCGCTCCTCGAAGTCCTTCAGCGTCACGAAGACGATGCCGGCATTGGACGAGTTGGTGAAGCCGTTGATCGACAGTCCGGGGAAGGCGATCGCATTGGCGACGCCCGGCTGGGCGAGCGCAATGTCGGTCATGCGCTTGATCACATCTTCCGTGCGGTCGAGGCTTGCGGCATCCGGCAGCTGGGCAAAGCCGATCAGGTACTGCTTGTCCTGAGACGGCACGAAGCCGCCGGGGACCGTGCTGAACAGGCTGTAGGTCGCACCGACGAGCGCCAGATAGATCACCATGACGATGCTCTTGCGCGACAGCAATCCGCCCACGCCCTTGCCGTAGGCATTCGAGCCGGCGCCGAAGACACGGTTGAAACCGCGGAAGAACCAGCCGAAGATGGCATCCATGAACCGCGTCAGCCAGTCTTTCGGCTGATGATGACCCTTCAGCAGAAGGGCTGCGAGCGCCGGGGACAGGGTGAGCGAGTTGAAGGCCGAGATGACGGTCGAGATCGCGATCGTCAGTGCGAACTGGCGATAGAACTGACCGGACAGGCCGGAGATGAAGGCGAGCGGCACGAAGACCGCGACGAGGACCAGCGCGATCGCGATGATCGGACCGGAGACTTCCTTCATCGCCTTGTAGGTGGCGGCCCGCGGCGACAGCCCCTGTTCGATATTGCGCTCGACGTTTTCGACCACCACGATCGCGTCGTCGACGACGATACCGATCGCCAGCACCAGCCCGAACAGGCTAAGCGCGTTGATCGAGAAGCCGAAGACATACATCACCGCAAAGGTGCCGATGATCGAGACCGGAACCGCGATCAGCGGAATGATCGAGGCGCGCCATGTCTGCAGGAACAGGATGACGACCAGAACAACAAGCGCGATGGCTTCGAGCAGCGTGTCGATGACCTTCTCGATCGAGGCACGCACGAATTTCGTCGTATCGTAGACGATCTCGTATTTGACCCCCTCCGGCATGGCGAGCTGCAGCTGATCCATGGTGGCGTGCACGTTGTCGGCGATTTCGATCGCATTCGAGCCGGGCGCCTGAAGCACGGCAACGGCGACGGCCGGCTTGCCGTCGAGCAGCGAGCGCAACGTATAGTCTGCGGCGCCGAGCTCGATGCGGGCAACGTCGCGAAGGCGGGTAATCTCGCCACTGGCGCCCGTCTTGACGATGATATTACCGAACTCCTCGGGCGTGCGCAGGCGGCCCTGGGCATTGACGTTGAGCTGCAGATCTACACCCGGTTGGCTCGGCGATGCACCGATGATGCCGGCCGCGGCCTGGACGTTCTGGGAACTGATGGCGTTGCTGATGTCGCTCGCGGCGAGATCATGCTCGGCCGCCTTCTGGGGGTCGATCCAGACACGCATCGAATAATCGCCGGCGCCAAAGACCTGCACCTGACCGACGCCGGCGATGCGGGCAAGCCGATCCTTGATATTCAGCGTCGCATAGTTGCGGAGATAGGTAATGTCGTGATTGTCGCCGTCGGAGACGAGGTTGACGACCATGATGAAGTTGGGCGAACTCTTGACCGTGGTGATCCCCAGCGAGCGGACTTCCGCCGGCAGCCTTGGTTCGGCCTGCGAAACGCGGTTCTGCACCAGCTGCTGCGCCTTGTCGGGGTCGGTGCCGAGCTTGAAGGTGACGGTCACGTTGAGCACGCCGTCCGACGTCGCCTGGCTCGACATGTAGAGCATGCCCTCGACACCGTTGATCTGCTCTTCGAGCGGTGTGGCCACCGTTTCGGCGATGACCGACGGGTTGGCGCCGGGATAGGTGGCGCGCACGACGATCGACGGCGGCACGACCTCCGGATATTCGGAAATCGGCAGCGCCCTGAGGCCGATCAGGCCGGCAACTACGATGAGGACCGAAAGAACGCCGGCGAAGACCGGCCGGTCGACAAAGAATCTGGAGATGTTCATATCAAAGCCCTCTCCGGGGTGAACATGGATGCAACGTCCCTCTCCGGCGGTTGGAGCCGCCGGCGGGTTATATCATTTCGGGTATTGGCCCTCCCCCGCGGGGGAGAGCGAAGACTTATTGAGCGGTCGCGACCTTCTCTTCCATCTGCGGTATGACGACCGCGCCCGGACGAATGCGCTGCAGGCCGTTGACGACGATCTTTTCGCCGGCGTTCAGGCCGCTTTCGACCACCCGCTGGCCGTCGGACAGCGTGCCGAGCTGGACTTGCCGGTAGGCAACCTTGTTTTCGGCATCGACGACGAAGACGAACTTCTTGTCCTGGTCGGTGCCGACGGCGCGGTCGCTGATGACGATCTTGTTCTCGGCCTTCGGCTGGCCCATGCGCACCCGCACGAACTGGCCGGGGATGAGACGACCGCCCGGATTGTCAAAGACGGCGCGCACGCCGATCGTGCCGCTTGCCGCATCGACCTCATTATCGATCAGCTGCAGCTTGCCTTTGATCGGCGTGCCGCTGTCGGCCAGCGTGCCGACCTCGACCGGGATCTGCTCGACCGGCGGCAGTGCGCTGTCGGTCTGCGGAAGCTCGGCAAGCGCACGTGTCACCATTTCTTCGCTGGCGTTGAAGCTCGCATAGATCGGATCGACCGACACGAGCGTCGTCAGCGCTGGCGAGGCCGAGCCGGCCGCAACCAGGTTACCGGCGGTCACCTCGATCTTGCCGATGCGGCCGGAAACCGGCGCCCGCACCTCGGTATAGTCGAGATCGAGCTGGGCCGACTGCAATGCGGCCTGCGCCGAACGCAGCCCCGCCTGCGCCTCGGCCAGCGTGCTGTGGCGCTGATCGAGATCGCTCTGGGAGATGGTGCGGTTATCGGAAAGCCTGCGGCCGCGATCGAGCTCGGTCTGCGCCAGGCTGACTTTGGCTTCGGCCGAAGCCACCTGGCCCTCAGCCTGCGCCACGTTTGCCTGATAGGGAGCCGGGTCGACGGTGAAGAGCAGGTCGCCCTGCTTGACCAGCGCCCCTTCGCGGAAGGCCACCGACAGGATGGCGCCGGCGACGCGGGAACGAACCTGGACACGGTCGACCGCTTCGAGACGGCCGGAGAAACTCTCCCAGGCCGTCACGTCGCGCGCCGCGACGACGGCAACCGTCACCGGCACGGCAGGCGGCTGCGCCGGAGCGGAAGCAGCCGTGGCGGTTGTGCTCATCGGCAATTCGAAAAATAATGCGGCGCCTGAAACGGACGCAACAAGGCCCATGCCGGCGCCCAACAGGGCCCAGCGCTTACTTCTGGACGTCATCAGTACTCTCCTTGCGGCCCAAAGCCGCTGAAATATCAGATCATCTTCAATGCAATTGCGGTTGGACGCTCACGTCCTGAAGGAAGCTTCCGAAATGACGGCTGACGTGTTCCTGCCAGTCGGGCACTCCTTCGGATTTCCCACCATAAAGCGAGGGCCAGCCCGTCCCGGCGGGAAGGACATGCTGGCGCACACCGACACCGGCCGTTTTCAGGCGGGCACCGTAACCAAGTGTTTCGTCGTGCAGAGGATCGTCCTCCGCGGTAAAGAGCAGTGCCGGCGCGACGCCGGAAAGACGCGAACAGAGGCAAGGCGCCGCATAAGGGTGGCAGCCGCCACCGCTCAAATAATGGCTCCAGCCTTCAGTCCAGCGCTGACGCATGCCGATCGCCTCGGCCTTGCGGATCGAGGATGTGCCCATGAAGGGATCGAGCAGCGGCGAAATCAGCACCTGGCCGTCGAGCGCATCCGGCATCTGGTCGCGGGCCTTCAGCGCCACGCCGGCGGCGACATTGCCGCCCGCCTCTTCGCCGGCGACGAAGAGCAGTGACTTACGGTCGCCGAGACCGGCGGCGCGCTTGTTGGCGAGATAGCTGAGAACGGAGAAGGAGACTTCCAGCGCCTTCGGGAACAGATTGCCGGACAGACTGCTGTAATCGACGGCAGCGACGATGGCGCCGGCCTTGGCGAGGCTGATTGCCACCGGCCGGTCGACATTCGTCTCGCTGTCGAGAAAAGCGCCGCCATGCAGGTAAAGCACGATGGGCGGACCCTTGCCGTAATCGGCGCCCTGGTAGATGCGTGCGGAAACGGGGCCGATGGCCACCTTATCCAGCATCATATCTTTCCATGCCACCGTCATGCTTCCGGTCTCTTTTGCATCGGCCACAAGCAGACAACACCTGCCGCTTGCATTTTGTACAAAAAAGATATTGTTATTCCACTCAGGGAATAAGAAGCGATATCGCGATTACACTGTTCCAGATCTCGAACAATGGTGCAACGCAAACTGCGGATTTCAAACCGATGGATCAGCTCTCGGCAATGCGCGTCTTCATCCGCGTGGTGGAGACGGGCAATTTCACCCGCGCCGCCGACATGCTCGCCATGCCCAAGGCGACGGTCACCAATCTCATCCAGGGCCTGGAGGCGCATCTGCGCACCAAGCTTTTGAATCGCACGACGCGCCGGGTGATGGTGACCACGGACGGCGCGCTTTATTACGAACGCGCCGCCCAGATCATTTCGGAATTGGAGGAACTCGACGGCAGCCTCTCCAATTCGCAGAGCCTGCCGAGCGGGCGGCTGCGCGTCGAAATGGCCGGTGCTTTCGCCGATTGGATCGTCGTTCCCGCACTCTGCGATTTTTATCAGCGTTATCCCGATATCCGCATCGACCTCGGTGTCGGCGACCGCACGGTCGATTATCTTGCGGAAAATGTCGACTGCGCGCTGCGGGGCGGCACGCCGGCCGACCAGTCGCTGATCGCCCGACGTGTCTCCGAAGTCGAGATGATCACCTGTGCTTCGCCGAGCTACATCCAGAAATTCGGCATGCCCGAGCGGCCGGAGGATCTGGAGGCCGATCACTACTCGGTCAACTATTTCCGCGCCCAGAACAACCGAACGCTGCCTTTCGAATTTCGCCGGCACAACGAGGTGATCGAGACCAGTCCGCGTTACATCGCCTCCGTCAACGATAGCCGCACCTATCTGACAGCGGCGCTGACGGGTCTCGGCATTGCGCAGGTGCCGATCTTCATGGCGCGTGAGCCGATGGCAAAGGGTGAACTCGTCCGCGTGCTCCCGGACTGGCGCCGCGATCCGCTGCCGCTCTATGTCGTCTACCCCCCGAACCGCCACCTCAGCAACAAGGTCCGCGTCTTTGTCGACTGGCTGGTGAAGCTTCTGGTGGAGGCGAGACTGAACGACTTCTGAGCGACAAAAGAAATACGGCCCGGCCAAAAGAATACGGCCCGGAAGGCAGGAAACCTTCAACGGGCCGCAATGTGCAACTTTTGAACATCAAGCCTGTCGCACCGCAGGAAGGGCGCGGCAGGCTCTGGAGGTTCGGAAAGAGCGGCAGGGAATTCCACTCTCTCGCGATAAATTAGATATACGCACTCCCCGCACGATTGTAAGGGGAAACGCCGCAAGCGCCGTTCACATAATTGCGATTACGGCGCCTGCTTCAGATCATCCCGCCATTGGCGCGCAGCGTCTGACCATTGATCCAGCCGCCGTCCGGACCGGCGAGGAATGCCACCGCGGCGGCGATATCCTCAGGTGTGCCGAGACGTTCCAACGGGTTCATCTTCGCCATGCGGGCGACGAGCTCCTCCGACTTGCCATTGAGGAAAAGATCGGTCGCAACAGGACCGGGCGCGATGGCGTTGACGGTGATGTTGCGGCCGCGCATCTCCTTGGCCATGATCGCCGTCAAGGTTTCGACGGCAGCCTTGGTCGCGGCATAGACCCCGTAGGCCTCGAGCTTCAACCCGACGACCGAGGTGGAGAAGTTGATGATCCGGCCGCCGTCGCGTAAGCGTCTAGCCGCTTCGCGGAGTGTATTGAAGGTGCCCTTGAGGTTGACGGCGATCTGCCGGTCGAAATTGGCGTCATCGGCCTCGGCGAGCGACGAGAGCATCATGATGCCGGCATTGTTGACGAGAACATCGATGCCGCCAAAGGCGGTTTCCGCGGCATCGAACATGCGGCGGACGGCTTGCGCATCGCTGACATCGGCTTTCTCGGTCAGCGCCTTGCCACCGGCCTGCTCGATCTCCCGGGCGAGTTCCTCGGCCGGGGCGGTGTTGCCGGAATAATTGATGACGACGGTAAAACCGTCCCTGGAGAGGCGTTGAGCCACGGCCGCGCCGATGCCGCGGGAAGCGCCGGTGATCAGTGCGACCTTGCCGTTTTCGTTGGAAGCCATTGTCCTTTTCCTTCATCGCGTTTCGATGAGGAGAAGCTATGCCTTTTCCCTTCGCGGATAATCAGGCATTATTCGCCATCACTATCCGGAGATAGCGAACAAAGAGATGGACAAATTCGATGCCATGCGGGTGTTTTGCCGCGTCGTGGAACGCCGCAGTTTCACGCTTGCCGCCGAAGACACCGGCCTGCCGCGCTCCACCGTCACCGATGCGGTGAAGCAGCTTGAGGCTCGCCTCGGTGTGCGCCTGCTCCAGCGCACGACACGCCATGTCAGCCCGACGCTCGACGGCGAAGCCTATTACCAGCGCTGCCTGTCGATCCTTGCCGATATCGAGGATGCCGAAGGTGCCTTTGCCGGCGCCAGGCCGAAGGGTCTGCTGCGCGTCGATGTGCATGGCACCCTCGCCCGCCATTTCCTGCTGCCGAGCCTGCCGTCTTTTCTCCAGACCTATCCCGAGATCGAGTTCTACATGAGCGAAGGCGACCGGCTGGTCGATCTGGTGCGCGAAGGCATCGACTGCGTGCTGCGCGCCGGCACGACCGGGGATAGCGACATGATCATCAGACGCGTTGCCATGCTGGATGAGATCACGCTCGCCTCGCCTGACTATGTCGCCGCCCATGGGCTGCCGCAGCATCCGGACCGGCTTGCCGGCCACCGCATGATCGGTTTCCGCTCCAGCGGCACTGGAAGCCAGTTGCCGCTCGAATTCACCGTCGACGGCGTGGTTCGTGAGATCAGCATTCCCGCCACCGTCGCCGTCAACGCCGCCGAAAGCTATATTTCAGCAGCGAGGATGGGCCTCGGCATCATCCAGATCCCGCGCTATCACGCCGAAAAAGATCTTGCCGAGGGAACGCTGATCCATGTGCTCAAGGATTTTCCGCCGACCCCGACACCGGTCTCCGTGCTCTACCCTCGCAATCGCCAGCTTTCGCCGCGGGTGCGCGTCTTCATCGACTGGCTGGTGACGGTCCTCGCTCGACAAAAGTCGGAAAACGCGCTTTGCTAATATGAGCGCTTGGGGGAACGACGATGGCACTCAACGATATCACCGTCTACCAGACGGAAGATGGCTTCGTCGTCGAGTTTGGTGGCGAAGGCGAAGACCGCATTGCCGTGACGCTGCGAAGCACGCCTGAAATGACCCCGGAAAACGCGGTCTTGCGGGCCAAAACCCTGCTTGCAGCAGCGCTCGAACCGACCCATGGCGACGGCGCGCGCGGCAAGGACCCCGATTTGCTCGAGGAAGAGCTGGAGGAAGGCCTGGAAGATTCCTTCCCGGCAAGCGACCCGGTCTCGGTCACCGTCTCCTCGATCCCGATGCGGGATCCGAATGCCGGCCGTTAATTCATAGCCCAAAGCATGAAGCGGTTTCGGGATGACGGCGAGTGCACTGGATGTTATCTGCATCGGCCATGATCGATGGTGGAATGATATCGGGCGCGATCGGCGCCGGCGCGCTCACCGACGAAAGCCTCAGTGCGTTTTTCGAGCGAGACGCGATCGCCGTTGCCCGGGATCTGCTCGGCTGCCATCTCACAGTCGATGGCGCCGGCGGCCGGATCACCGAGACGGAGGCCTATTTCCCCGATGACGAGGCCTCGCACAGCTTCCGCGGCCCGACCAAGCGCAACGGCGCCATGTACGGCCGGCCCGGCAATGTCTACATTTACCGCATCTATGGCATGTATTGGTGCCTGAATTTCGTCTGCCATCCGGGCTCGGCCGTGCTCATCCGGGCGCTCGAGCCGGAAACGGGAATCCCCTTGATGATGGAGCGGCGCGGCACCGATAGGCTGACCGCGCTCTGCAGCGGCCCCGGCAAATTGTGCCAGGCGCTCGGCATCGACATCGAAATCAACGACCGTCTGCTCGACCGCCCGCCCTATGCGCTGACACCGTCCGTGCCGGTGCCTGTCGTCTCGGGAAAACGCATCGGCATCACCAAAAATGCCGACGTGCCATGGCGCTTCGGCATCCAGGGATCGCGTTATCTCAGCAAGCCGTTCCGCTGATTATTCGATGACGGCACTGTGGTCGATGGCAGGCGCCGCCTTCGGCTTACGCAGCAGCAGCGCCAGCGGAATGACCGCGAGCGACATCAGCATCAGGAGCTTGAAATCGTCCATATAGGCGATGATCGTCGATTGCAGCGTAATGAGCTCGTTGAGCGAAGCGCGTCCGGCGGCTGTCATCGGACTGAGCCCCTGCGCCGCCACGGCGTTGAAGGCATGATTGAACGGCGTCACATAGGCCGCGATCGATTCATGATTGCTCTGGGTATTCTCGACGATCAGGGCCGAAACGATCGAGATGCCGACCGCCGAGCCGATGTTGCGCGACAGATTGTAGAGGCCGGTGCCGTCGCCGCGCATATGGGCGGGCAGCGTCGCGAAAGCGATCGTCGTCAGCGGCACGAAGAGAAAGCCCAGGCCGGCGCCCTGGATGAAGCCGACCGAGATGATCGTCCATTGCGAAACATCCGGCGTCCAGCCGGTCATGTCGTACATCGCCCAGGCAGTCAGGCCGAGACCGAGCACCAGTAGCACGCGCGTATCGACCTTGCCGATCAGCCGCCCGACAATGAACATGCAGAGCATGGTGCCGAGCCCGCGCGGCCCCATGACGATGCCGGCGGTGATCACGGGATAGCCCATCAACGTCTGCAGATAGGGGGTCATCAGCGCCAGCGAGGCGAGATAGGTGACGCCGACCACGAAGATGAAGATCATGCTGATCGAAAAATTCTGGTCGAGGAACAGCTTCGGATTGACGAAGGATTTCTCAGCCGTCAGCGTGTGCACTAGAAGCAGATAGAAGGCCGCCGCACAGATGATCGCTTCGAGCATGATCTCGCCGGAGGAGAACCAGTCGAGCTGCTCGCCGCGGTCGAGGAAGAGCTGCAGCGAGGCGATGAACAGGCTCATCATCCCGAAACCGAACCAGTCCAACTTGGCGAGCACATCCCTCTTGGTCTCAGTGACGAAGACGACGATACCGGCAAAGGCGAGCGCGCCGATCGGCACGTTGATGTAGAAGACCCAGCGCCAGCTGATATTGTCGGTCAGCCAGCCGCCGATGACCGGCCCGAGCACTGGTCCGACCATGACCGAGACGCCGAAAAGCGCCATGGCCGAGCCGCGTTCCTCCACAGTATAAATATCGAGGAGGATGCCCTGGGAAAGCGGCACCAGCGATGCGCCGAACAGGCCCTGCAGCAGGCGGAAGGCGACGATCTGGTTCAGCGATTGCGCCAGGCCGCAGAGAACGGAGGCAGCCACGAAGCCGGCAATGGCAACGAGCAGCACGCGCTTGCGGCCGAACTTGGCGGCAAGGAAGCCCGATGGCGGCGTCATAATCGCCGCTGCGACGATGTAGGAGGTCAGGACCCAGTTGATCTGGTCGGCAGAGGCCGACACGCTGCCCTGGATATAGGGCAGCGCCACGTTGGCGATCGTCGTGTCCAGCGCCTGCATGATGACGGCGAGAATAACGCAGGCCGTGATCGCACCGCGATTGGCTACCGGGCTCGCCGGGGAAGCGGAAGCGTTACTCATGACCCTTGTCCTGGGGTCTGCCCAGAAGTTTATTGACGAAGTCGGGCAGGCCGCGGGCGTGGCCGGTTTCGACATCGACCACCGTGCTCATACCGACACGAAGCGGCGGCTTGCCCTCAGCATCTTCGATGCTGACGCGCATCGGAATGCGCTGGACGACCTTCACCCAGTTGCCGGTGGTATTCTGCGCCGGCAGCAGCGAGAAGCTGGAGCCGGAGGCCGGGCTGATGCTCTCGACCTTGCCCTTCCACATCACGCCGGGATAGGTGTCGACATAGATTTCCGCCGTCTGGCCTGATTTGACATAGGTAAGCTCGGTTTCCTTCGGGCTAGCGGCGATCCACAGGTGATTGGTGGCGACAAGCGAGAAGGCCTGCTGCGAAGCCTGCAGGTAGGAGCCGACCTGCAACGCGTTGACATTGGTGACGATGCCGTCGAACGGCGCCTTGACGACGCTGTGGTCGAGTTCGCGCTGGGCGTTGTCGACATTCGACTTGGCCTGCAAGTAGAGCGGGTTCTCCTCGATCGGCTGGTCGGCCGAGCCGCCGAGCTGGGCAAGCGTGGTTGCAGCTTCCGCCTTGGCGACGGTCACCTTCTGCTGCGCCGCTTCGAGATTGTGCTTGGCCTCATCATAGGCCGATTGCGTCGCGCTGCCATTGTTGACGAGGTTCTGCTGCCGGTCGAACTGATCCTGGTAATAAGGCAGGTCGGCTTGCGCCTGCGTGATCTCGGCCAGCGACTGCTGATAGCTGGCCTTCAGGTTCATGATCTGGTTGCGCTGCACGCCGAGCTGCGCCTTGGCGCCATCGAGCGCGATCTTGAAGGAATCGGCCCTGAGGCTGAAGAGCACCTGCCCTGCCTTGACCGCTTCGTTCTCATGCACGTCGATCTTTTCGACAATGCCCGAGACATCGGTGGTGAGCCCGACCATATCGGCCTGGAGATAGGCATTGTCGGTCGACATCACCTGACCGCCATTGACGTAATAATAGCCGCCGACGACGAGCGCCACCGGCAGCAGGGCGAACAGGATCGGCCGCGTAAGACTGCGCCGGCGGCGGACCTTGTTGCCGCCAGGCGCAGCCACGGCGGCAGCCGGCGCTGAATTGGATGGAGGCGCTTCGGCTACCGTTTCCTGCTGTTTGGCTTGGTCTTCTTCGACAGGTGTCTTGGCATTGGCGTCGGCAACGACGCGGAGGGGGGATTGATCAGCCATCGTTCGTCTCATTCTCGTCGACCGGGCTCCGGCATGCCTGAACCAGGTTCGTCTTCATTACGGATAGGATGTGGAAAAGCTGCTCGCGCTGCTCGGCCGTAATGCTTTGCAACGCTTCCGCACGGGTGGTGTCACCAAGCTCGCGCATTTCGGCGAGCAGCGGGTGCGCCTCGTCGCGCATGTAAAGCAGCCATATCCGCCGATCGGTCGGGTGCTGGCGGCGCTCGATCAGCCCCCGTTCGGCGAGCTTGTCGAGGATGCGCACCAGTGTGATCGGCTCGACCTCGAGGATTTCGGCAAGGCCGCCTTGATGGATGCCCTCATTGTTCGAGAGATAGGCCAGCGTCTGCCACTGCGACCGGGTCAGCCCAAGGCATTTCGCTCGTTGCTCGAACCGCTTGCGCAGCAGCCGTGCGACGTCGTGGAGAAGGAAGCCGAGGGTCGGAGTAGCGCTCATGAACACCTGCGATCATTAATTTATAAGCATACTTATAATATCGGTAGATATATTGAGCATGCCGAGCGCGCAAGAGCACGGTCGCAGGATTTTGCAGGTGCAGCCAAAATGCCGCAGCGACGACCGGGAGGCGCGCAATCCGCCTCTCTTGCCGGAGCAGGACTTCCGTCCAGTGGCCGCAACCCGGCTTCGGCCCTAGTTTCGGGCAGAGATCGCCTCCGCCGGAGGTGCGCAGGAGGGCTCGATGGCGTTTTTCGAAAGCATGCTGACGCTGTTGCTGGTGGCGATCGTCTTCCTGCAATTCTCCAGGAAATTCCGCATTCCTTATCCGACCATGCTGGCGATCGCCGGCATCATCGTCGCCGCCGTGCCCTGGGCGCCCGAGGTCGCGATCGATCCTCAGCTGGCACTGGCACTGCTGATTGCGCCGGTGCTTTTCGACGCCGCCTATGATCTGCCGCCGCGGACGCTGCGACGCAACTGGCTGCCGCTCTTCTCGCTCGCCGCCATCGCCGTGGTCCTGACAACCGCAGCCGTTGCCACCGTCGGCGTGACGATGGCCGGCCTGCCGCTCGCCGCAGCCGTCGCACTCGGCGCCATTGTCGCGCCGCCGGATGCTGCGGCAGCGACCGCCATGCTCGACCGCTTCGACCTGCCGCGCCAGACCTATGTGATCCTGAAAGGCGAAAGCCTTCTCAACGATGCCGTGGCGCTACTGATCTTCAGCGCCGCGGTGGCGGCCGCCGCAAGCCCCGCCTTCTTTACCGGCGCCCTGGCGGAGCTGGCGCTGGCGGTGCCGGGCGGCCTCATCCTCGGCTATCTCCTCGGCCGTCTCTACATGGTGGTCGGGTTGAAGCTCGCCGGCACGCTCGGCGGCACCCTGCTCGAATTCGTCGCCACCTTCGGCACCTGGATCATCGCCGAGCGGCTGCACCTTTCGGCGATCCTCGCCATCGTCGTCTATGCGATGGTGATCGCCCGCTACATGCCCGAGCGGCAGACGGCCCGCCACCGCATTCATTCCTATTCGGTCTGGGAAGCCGCGGTCTTCCTGCTCAACGTGCTCGCCTTCCTGCTGATGGGCCTGCAAGTCCGCCAGATCGTCCTCGACCTCGATCCCGGCCGGCTGAATTACGCAATCACCCTGGCCGCCGCGGTCTTCGTCACTGTCATCGGCGTGCGCCTGGCCTGGGTGCTCCTCTATAACCGCGTGATCACCTTCCTCGCCGAGCGCGGCTACACCAGACAGGCCGTTCCCACCTTCGCGACCAGCCTGCTTGCCGGCTGGTGCGGCATGCGCGGCCTCGTGACGCTGGCGACCGCGCTGGCGCTGCCGATCGACTTCCCCGATCGCGACATCATTCTCCTGAGTGCGCTGGCCGTCGTTCTCGGCACTCTCATCGTCCAGGGCCTGACGCTCGGGCCGCTGATCCGCGTCCTGAAATTCGAGCCGGACACCTCGCTCGACCGCAACCTCACCAGAGCCCGGGTCGCGTTGATCGATGCGGCGCTGGCCGAACTTGCCGACGGCGAGGATAAATCCACCCGCATCCTGCGCGACGTCTACACCTCCGAGCGCGAGATCACCGCCGACGGGAAACATCCACGCGAAGTCAGCAGCCTTGATAAGCAGCGCCGCAGCGTCATTGCCGCCAAACGCCGCAAACTGGCAGCGATGCGCCGCGCCGACGAGATCGACGACGATGTCTTCCATATGCTGGAACAGGAGCTCGACTGGGCCGAACTCGCCGTCTTGCCGCCCGGCCGCGACGAGATCGTCGAGAGCTGACGCCATCCATGAAGTTTTGATGGATTTCGCAACCCCAGCCAATTGGCATTTGCTATTTTTCGCCGCTGCCGTTTATATCCGGTTCTACAAGTTACGATTTTTCCGATGTGCATTGCGTTCCGGCCTTCCCTCCTATGGATTGAACGCCGGGGGAAATCGCGGGGGCCACGCCTTCGTTCAAAGCAGCAAAACATGAAATAGCATCACCTTATCTTAGGTTCGGCGGCAGTCTATCGGCCGTCGCGATTGGAGGGACCGGTATGACTTACGTGCTTCGACGGATATTGATGCTCGGTTGCATCACCACGTTCATGCCCCTGGCCGCCCTGGCGCAGGGCGCACCGTCTGCCCCTCCTCCCGTCACCGTCGCCAAGCCGGTCGTTCGCGATGTCGTCGACAGCGACGAGTTCATCGGCCGCTTCGAGCCGGTCGACGAAGTCTCGGTTCGCTCGCGCGTCGGTGGGTACCTGCAGGAAATCCATTTCCAGGACGGCGCATTGGTCAAGCAGGGTGACCTGCTGTTCGTCATCGACCAGAGGCCGTTCGTAACCGCGCTCAGCCAGGCAAAGGCGACGCTCGAAGCGTCGCAATCCGCTCTGGTCTTTGCCGATGCGCAGTTCAAACGCGCACAATCGCTCACCGCGAGCGGCAGCCAGGCGGCGCAGACGCTGGACGATCGCCGCCGCGAGTTCGATTCGGCCGAGGCCAATGTCCGCGGCGCGCAGGCAGCCGCCGATCGCGCTTCTCTCGACATGGAATATACCGAGATCAAAGCGCCGCTCAGCGGCCGCATCGACCGCCGGCTGATCTCGGCCGGCAATCTGGTGCAGACCGACCAGACCGTGCTGACCACCATCGTCTCGCTCGACCCGATCGATTTCTATTTCGACGTCGATGAGCGCCGCCTGCTGAATTTCGCCGACACGGCGCGCAAAATGGGTAAGGAACTTCAGCAGGGCGGCGGCGGATTGGATGTATCCGTCACCATCTCGGATCCTTCTGCCAAGCCATTCAAGGGGAAACTCGACTTCGCCGAGAACCGGGTCGACAATCAGAGCGGCACCATTCGTCTGCGCGCCCGCTTCCCCAACCCCGATCTCGTCCTTCAGCCCGGCCTCTTCGGCCGCATTCAGGTCGAAGCCTCCAACACCTACCAGGCTATTCTCGTCCCGGACGAGGCAATCGGCTCGGACCAGAATGAACGCGTCGTCTATGTGGTTGACGCGCAAGGAAAAGTTTCGACCAAGCCCGTGAGGCCCGGCCCGCGGCTCTATGGCTATCGTGTGATCCGCGAGGGCCTCGACGGCACCGAGACGATCATCGTCAACGGCCTGATGCGCGCCCGCCCGGGATCGACGATCACGCCGCAGATGACCGAACTGCCGCGGGAACGCCAGGACACCCCGCCCGAGGCCGCCAATGCGGAGAGCGGACAATGAGATTCGCGCACTTCTTCGTCGACCGGCCGATCTTTGCGGCCGTCATCTCGATTCTCTTTCTCGTCGTCGGCGGCATCGCCTATACACAGTTGCCGGTCTCCCAATATCCGGAGATCGCGCCGCCGACCATCGTCGTGCGCACCTCCTATCCGGGCGCCGATCCGCAGACGATCGCCGATACCGTTTCGACCCCGCTCGAACAGCAGATCAACGGCGTCGAAGACATGCTTTACATGTCGTCCTATTCCAGCGCCGACGGCGCCATGTCGCTGACCATCACCTTCAAGCTCGGCACCGATCTCGACAAGGTGCAGGTGCTTGTCCAGAACCGTGTTTCGATCGCGCTGCCCCGCCTTCCGGAAGAGGTCCAGCGGCTCGGCGTGACCACCGACAAGAGTTCGCCCGACCTGATGATGGTGGTGCATCTTCTGTCGCCGTCGCACCGCTACGACCAGCTTTACGTCTCGAACTACGCCCGCAACCGCATCCGCGACGTTCTCGTCCGTCTTGACGGCGTCGGCGATGTGCAGATCTTCGGCGAGCGCCAGTATTCGATGCGCATCTGGCTCGATCCGGAAAAGCTCTCGGCCTACGGCATGACCTCGGACGACGTCGTCTCCGCCTTGAGAGACCAGAACGTCCAGGTCTCCGGCGGCAAGATCGGCGCGCCGCCCGTCACCGGCAAGAACGCCTTCGAATATACGGTGCGAACGGACGGACGCTTCTCCGATGTGCGCGAGTTCCGCTACGTCATCGTCAAATCGACGGGCGCCGGCCGGCTCGTGCAGTTACAGGATGTCGCCCGTATCGAACTCGGCGCCCAGGACTACGTCACCAACAGCTACCTCAACAATGACCCGGCGGTCGCCCTTGGCATTTTCGCCCGGCCGGGAACCAATGCCCTCGATACGGCCCATCAGGTCCAGACATTGATGAAGGATATCTCCCAGAATTTCCCCGAGGGCCTGGAATATCGCATCGTCTACGACACGACCGAATTCATCTCGGATTCGATCAGCGAGGTCTATAGAACCATCGCCGAGGCCGCCATCCTGGTGGCGATCGTCGTTCTCGTCTTTCTGCAATCCTGGCGAACCGCGATCATACCGATCGTCGCCATTCCGGTCTCGCTGATCGGCACCTTCGCCATCCTGCTGGCGTTCGGCTTCTCGCTCAACATGCTCACTCTGTTCGGCTTGGTGCTGGCGATCGGTATCGTCGTCGACGATGCGATCGTGGTGGTGGAAAACGTCGAGCGCAATCTGGCCCGCGGCATGACGCCGAAGCAAGCTTCCCATGTGACGATGGACGAAGTCGGAACCGCAGTCGTCGCCATCTCGCTGGTGCTGATCGCCGTGTTCGTGCCGACAGCCTTCATCCCCGGCATATCGGGCCAGTTCTACAGGCAGTTCGCCGTGACGATCTCGGTCACCACCGCGATATCGGCTTTGAATTCGCTGACACTGTCGCCCGCCCTCGCCGGCATATTGCTGAAAACCCACGACCACGAAACCAGGCGCGCGAATATCGCCACACGGTTTGGAAGAGGTCTCGCGGACGGTTTCAATCGCGGCTTCGACAGGATGAGCTCCGGCTATTCATGGATCGTCCGGCATCTGGTCCGCAGCTGGGTCGGATTGACGGCCGCGATGATCGCCTTCGTCTGCCTGCTCGGAGCAACCTGGTACATGGGCACGCGCGTTCCCGCGGGCTTCATCCCGACCATGGATCAGGGTTACGCGATCGTCGTCATACAGCTTCCCGACGGCGCCTCGCTGGCGCGTACCGACGCCGTCGTCAAACAGGTGGGCGATATCGCCCGGACCGTGCCGGGTGTCGGCAACGCCGTGCAATTTGCCGGCTTCAGCGGGGCGACGTTCACCAATGCCTCGAATGCGGGCGTCGTCTTCGTGCCGTTCAAATCCTTTGCCGAACGTGAGGAAGGCGGAGAGACCGCCAACAAGATCATCGGCGAGCTTTACGGCAAGTTGCAAAGCATCCAGGAAGCCTTCATCATCGCCATCCCGCCGCCATCCGTGCGTGGCGTCGGCAATTCCGGCGGCTTCAAGATGCAGATTTCCGATCTTGAAAACGCCGACATGACGCGCGTGCTCGGCCTCGCCCGCCAGATGATGGGTGCGGCGGCCACTACCGAGGGGCTGACCGGCGTCTTTACGACATTCTCCGATGCAAGCCCGCAATACTTCCTGGCGATCGACCGTGACAAGGCACGCTTCCTGAATGTGCCGATCCCCAACATCTTCAACGCGCTGTCCATCAATCTGGGCGTCGCCTACGTCAATGATTTCAATGCGTTCGGCCGCGTCTACCAGGTTCGCGCGCAGGCCGACCGGCAATATCGCATGGACAGGGAAGACATCCTCGCCCTGAAGGTTCGATCGGCGACCGGCGCGCTGGTTCCCCTTGGAACGTTGATGGATATCCAGGATGCCAGCGGCCCGGCACTTGTCCAACGCTACAATATGTACGTCTCGGTGCCGCTTCAGGGCAATCCGACACCGGGCACGTCGACGGGCGATGCTATAGCGAAAATGGAAGCGCTGGCAGCGAAGATCCTGCCGCAAGGGACAACCTTCGAATGGACGGAACTCGCCTATCAGGAAACCCATACCGGCAACACCGCCGTCTACATCTTCGCCCTCTCAGTCGTCTTCGTCTTCCTGGCGCTGGCGGCACAATATGAAAGCTGGGTTCTGCCGCTCGCGATCATCCTCATCGTGCCGCTTGCGGTGCTCGCGGCACTGATCGGGGTCTCGCTGAGGGGAATGGACAATAACGTCCTGACGCAGATCGGCCTGATCGTGCTGATCGGTCTTGCGGCCAAGAACGCCATTCTGATCGTCGAGTTTGCCAGGCAGGCGGAAGACGAGGGCAAGTCGCCGGTGGAAGCGGCCATCGAGGCCAGCCATCTTCGCCTGCGCCCGATCCTGATGACGGCATTCGCCTTCATCTTCGGCGTTCTGCCGCTTGCCATCGCCACCGGCCCCGGCGCCGAAATGCGTCAGTCGCTCGGCACCGCCGTCTTCTCGGGCATGCTTGGCGTGACGATCTTCGGCCTGTTCCTGACGCCGGTCTTCTACGTCGTGCTGCGCGGCTGGCGCCGCAAGCAGCCGGCGGAAAAGACGGTGGAAGCCGTCCCGCTTGAAAGCGAAACGGTCTGATCCGCTCCGGCGGGCGGCCGAGAAGGCGGAAGTCAGGTGGAAAACAGATGCACCTGACCCTGCCACAGGCGGGCGACGGTCAGCTTGCCGCTGCGATAGGCGCGCGTATCGAGATTGAGCCGTCTCGGCCGTATGTCGGGCTCGTCGTTCGGCGTGTGACCGTGAACGACGAGCTTCGGCAACGGCACCCGGCTTTCGAGAAACCGCTGACGGATCATGACCAGATCCTCGTCCGTCTGCTCGTCGAGCGGCAGCTTCGGATTGATGCCGGCATGCACGAAAATCACGTTTGGAGTCTCCAGCATCACAGGCATCGCCCGCATGAAATCGATATGCGTGCGCGGCAGCGACTGGCGCAGGAACGAATCGAGCTTTGCGCCTGAAGGAAAGACCAGCGGCAGATGCTCCGGATCGAGGCCATAGGATTTCAGCGACTCCGCCGAACCCATCCGCATCCACTCGTCATAGGAAATCCAGCCGTCGATATAGTCGAGCATGGCGATTTCATGATTGCCGGCAAGGCAGATACGGTCGAAATCGTCCGGCGGCGGCGCCATGAGATGGGTGATGACCTGAGCCGATGCCGGTCCACGGTCGATATAGTCGCCAAGCGTCACAATCAGTTTACGCCCCGGCAGCCGCGCGGCATCGCGCAGGATCGCCGCCTCGGCTTTCGCAAGCAGATCGAACCGCCCATGAATGTCGCCGATCGCATAGGTTGGGATCGCGGCAATATCCAGCGTCAGACGTGGTCTCGACTGGCGTGCCATTTTCGAAACCTCGCCGTTGCGAGCAAGAGTATCGCTCATCATGTTTCTCAATCAAGGAAGCCCCACTTGCCGGTAAGTAGAGGCGAAAACAAGGCAATCAAGCTGGTAAGAAAATTCAAAGCCTTGGAGTTTTGTAGAAAAACCGGCCTTATCATTCGAGGGCCGATCCCTCACTCCTGTATCCCTGCCATCGGCCCGACGATTGGAGCGATTTTCGGAAGGCACGAGGCGCCGAATGAGCCTGTTGCAGCGTTCTTCGCCCATCCGAAAAGACGCAGAGCGCCGTAGGAAAGAGTGACTGATGGGAACGGTATCGCAGTTTCACGATAGAAAAAGGCCTCCCGCGCATCGCATCGAAAGTGAAGAGGAGGCGATATCCACCGCCCGCGGCCTTGCCGCCGCATTCCGGCACCAGGCGAGCGAACGCGACATCAACCGCGTGCTGCCCTTTGCCGAACTCGACGCGCTGTCGGCATCGGGACTGACGGCGATCACTGTTCCGCCCGACCATCAAGGGCTCGACGTATCGAACGCGCTGCTCGCCGAAATCGTCGCAATCATTGCCGAGGGCGATGCCTCGATCGGCGAGGCGCTGGAAAACCATTTCTGTGTGCTGGAAACGCTGCGCACCCAGGCGACCGAGGATCTGCAGGCATCGCTGTTTGCTCGCGTGTTGCTCGGGGACCGTTTTGCAGGCGCCACCTTCATCGAAGGAACCGAGCTTACGGCCGAAGGCCCGGGTTACCACCTAAGCGGGCGAACGCGACAGGCGTCCGGTATTTTATTCGCCGACTGGATCGCCGCTGTCGCCGCCGCTCCTCCCAGCCGTCCACTAACCCTCTACCTGGCGGGCGACGACGAAGGCCTGCAGGTGGTCGACGATTGGGACGGCTTCGGCCAGCGCACCAACGGCTCGGCGACGGCGATCGTCGGCACGCTTCACGTCAATGCCGATGCGATTGCGCCGGTCCCCTCCTCCGACGTTTCGACCGGCATCTCGCTCGGCCTGCTGCTCAAGGCAAGCGTCAGCCTCGGCATCGCCCGGGCCGCCTGGAGCGACCTGATGACGGCAATTGGCGATCGCGACACGACGGTCCTTCCCCGCATCGGCGAACGCGCCATCCGCATCGAAACGACGGCGGCAGCCTTAGAACGGGCTGGCCGTAAACTCGACATTGCCCAGGTCAATCCCGTCGAGGCCGCGATGGCGGACGCGCATTTCTCCGCCTCGGCGGCCGCGATCCTCGCCGGGGAAACGGCACTCGACACCGCAAACGCGCTGTTCGAACTGGCAGGGGAAACATCGGCCGGCATCGGGCTCAATCTCGACCGGCATTGGCGCAATGCCCGCATTCACGCTCTATCGCTGCCACGGGAGAAGCTGGTGCGTGCAGCAGGCGAATATCGGTCGAAGCCCGGCGACGCCTAAAGCGTCGCATCAAACTTGATTCATGTGACGCCTCAAGCTCTTTGTTTTGATGCATGTCGTTATCCCGGAACCACTGCACACTTCCGGGCGACATGCATTCAATTCAGCTGGCGGCGGAAATCGGCAATTCTTCCTTGGGGCCGTCGATGGGGCCGCCGGCGGCGACGAATTGCTCGAGGCTCATATTGTCGAGAATGGCGGCGATCGCGTCACGAACATCGGTCATCGAGCGCCGCACCTGACAGGTTTCCGGATCAGCGCAGTCGTCGCAGGCCTCGTAAGCCGTACGGCTGGCACAGCGGATCGGCGCCAGCGGCCCGTCGAGCGTGCGGATAACATGGCCGATGCGGATTTCGGAGGCCGGTCGCGACAGCGAATAGCCGCCGCCGGGCCCCTTTTTCGAGCGCAGAATACCGACATTGCGCAGTTCGAGCAGGATCGTATCGAGAAACTTCTTCGGGATATTGTTGCGGGCGGCGATGTCATTGATGAAGGCCGTCTCGCCGGGCGCCAGCCGCGCCAGGTCAACCAGCGCCTTCAGCCCATATTTTCCCTTTTTCGTCAGCATCGTCGTCGCCCTGTAGAAAACGCAGTATTTATCCTGCCAATAGCAGGCAAATAGCGTCAAAAGCGTGAACATACAACAAAATAGCTATTATTTATAGCTTATATCGGCAACGTCCACAGGGTGCCCGGCAGTCTTGGAACCGACTTGCCGAGCAATGCCGCTGCATTCAAAGTGTTACAGCGCTGCGCGTGTGAAAAGACGCGCAGCGCTGTCGTCTCGCTCAGATCGTCTTCAGCATTCCGCCATCGACAAAATAGGTGGAGCCGACGCAATAGCTGGCCCGCTCCGAACTCAGAAAGACGAAGACGTTTGCCAGTTCCTCCGGCGTACCGAAGCGTTTGGAGGCGGCATGCTCGTTGGCGACACTCTGCAGGTAGCCTTCCCAGTTCCCGCCGGTTTCGGCGGTCAACTGCTTGGCGGTCTTGATCCAGTCGGGGGTGAGGATCAGGCCGGCATTGACGCAGTTGACGCGGATATTGTCCGGGATGAGTTCGGTCGAAAGCGTCTTCGAAAACATCATCAGCGCCGACTTGCTGACATTGTAGATCGGCTCGTACCAGAGCGGCTGGACCGCGCAGATCGAGGCATTGTGCAGGATCACGCCGCCGCCGCGCTTCTTCATCTGCGGGGCGATGCCGCGCGCAAGCCGCACCGCGGCCATCACATGCAGATCCCAATAGCTCTGCCACTTCTCGTCGGGCGCCTCCATCACCGTCTCGTTCGATCCGGTGCCGGCATTGTTGATGAGGATATCGGCGCCGTCTTTTTCGGCCGCCGCCGCAATGATCGCCTCCGTTCCCGCAACCGTCGCCACATCGGCGGCAACAGCGACGGCGCTGACGCCGTACTTCTCGGCGATACGGGCGGCCTCCGCCTCGAGCCGTTCGCCGCCACGGGCCGCCAGCACGAGATTGGACCCCTCAGCCGCCAGCCCCTCGGCGATCGCCAAGCCGATCCCGACAGACGCGCCTGTTATGACGGCGGTCTTTCCCTTCAGTCCCAGATCCATATTTTCCTCCGCGCAAGCGGCCGGCGGTTCCGGCCTGATGTGCCGAATGTTCCGCCGATGAAACCGCGCGTCAAGCATTGAGATGCCTCTTGCGGCGGGCACCGATCTGTCGCAGCCTGCATCCCCATATGCGAGGAGTTTTCATGCGACGTTATTCAGCCTGCATAGAGTGGCTATTTGCCGAAGAAGGCGACAGCTTTCCCGATCGCATCCGCCGCGCCCATGCCGGCGGCCTGACGGCGATCGAATTCTGGCGCTGGACCGACAAGGATCTGGACGCGATCGAGGCGGCGCTTGATGAAACCGGCCTTGCCGTCACCAGCATCGTCGCCGAGCCGATGATCGCGCTGACCGACGCCGGCAACCGGCAGGCATGGCTGAAAGGCTTGGCCCAATCCGTCGCCGCCGCAAAGCGTCTCGGCGCGCCCGTGCTGATTGCCCAGGCCGGCAACGATCTTCCGGGCGTGACCCGCGAGCAGCAGCGCCGGGCGCTCACCGAAACGCTAAAGGCGGGCGCCGATATTCTTCGCGGCAGCGGTGTGCGCCTCGGCGTCGAGCCGCTCAACATCCGCATCGACCATATCGGCTATTTCCTCGATTCAACCAGCGAAGGTCTCGACATCATCGATGACATCGCCCGCCCCG
The DNA here is from genome assembly GCF_002531755.2 of Rhizobium acidisoli. Taxonomy (NCBI): domain Bacteria; kingdom Pseudomonadati; phylum Pseudomonadota; class Alphaproteobacteria; order Hyphomicrobiales; family Rhizobiaceae; genus Rhizobium; species Rhizobium acidisoli. The sequence goes on from NZ_CP034998.1 coordinate 3,244,591, forward strand.
AGATCGGCATCGTCTACGACATCTACCATTCCGCCGTGATGGACGAGCGCACGGAAGAGGTGCTGGACGGCCGTCTCGACCGTGTTTTCCACGTCCATGTCGCCGATCATCCCGGCCGCAACGAACCGGGCTCCGGCGGCATCGACCTGGCCCACCGCCTCGGCTGGATCTTCGCCAACGGCTATGATGGCGCCGTCGGCCTGGAATACCGGCCGACCAGACCCGGCGCAGACGCAGTCAGGTCCGCGATCGCCTCGCTTGACGGTTAGGTCGGGTTTGCGCCTTCGGCAAAGGCTTCAAGCTCGGGGTCGAAATCGACCTCGACGACATTGTTGAAGACGGCAGTGGCCAGCATGATGCCGGCAAAGGCGACGAGATCGACCAGCACCTTGGTGTCGTAGCGCTGTTTCAGCTTCGCCCAGAGTCCGGTCGAAACGGCATTGGAATCGGCGACGATCGCCTTGCCGAAAGCGTCGAGCAAAACTTCCTCCTCGGACAGCTCCAGCGCGTCGGGATTGAAACCCTTGTTGATCAGCGCCCGGCGAAAGAAGGTAATGGCGATCTTCGATTTCGCCGCCTTCGAAATCGCATGCGAAAAGATCCAGATCGCCCGGTCGCTGATGAAGGGATCAAGCTCGGCCCGCAGCGTGAACCACTCGGCATAAATGCGATGGGCGACCGGCGAATGCAGCAGCGTCCGCTTCATATTGGTCATGCGCCCACGCAGCCTGACTTCCTCGTCATGCGCCGCCCGAATCTCGTGCGAAGCCGTGTCGTAATCGATCTGTGGCAGGTGGCTCATCGGGTGCCCTCTTTCTGATGCGCAAAGATAAATCCGCTTGGCCGCCGTGCGGCGCCTACCTAGATTGTTTACACCGAAGATGGAGGCAGCGCATGAGCGACGACCACGAGCATTCTCACATCGATTGGCGGGAACATGGCGTCAAGGTCATTCCCGGCAATTCGCTCGATCCGAACACCGCGCAGACGCCGGGCATGAACCGCGCGACCGCGATCAACAACGCCCGCGCCGGCGCCGAGAAAATCTGGGCCGGCACGGTGACGATCCATGCCAATGCCAAGACCGGCGCTCATCATCACGGCGATCTCGAAAGCATCATTTACGTGGTCAAGGGCAAGGCCCGCATGCGCTGGGGCGAGCACCTGGAATATACCGCCGAAGCCGGCCCCGGCGACTTCATCTACGTCCCGCCCTATGTGCCGCATCAGGAGATCAACGCCAGCCGCGACGAGACGCTGGAATGCGTCCTCGTCCGCTCGGGCCAAGAACCTGTTGTCGTCAATCTCGACATCGAGCCGGTGGAAAAGCCGGAAGACGTGCCCTGGATCGACCCGATCCATCACTGATGCATGCCGACACCCGTCAGGCGTGAACCGCATCCGCCCCGCTCATGGCCGGGTTTTCGATGATCCGGCCGGTATCGGCGGCATAAAGGTGGATCGCATTGTGATCGATCGCGATGCCGATCGGATCGCCCGACTTCACGGTCACGGCCTCGGTCAGCGCCACGGCAAAGGGCAGCCCGTCGAAGTCGGCGTGAACGACGCGGCTCGCACCGAGCTCCTCGATGAAATCGGCCGTCGCCATCAGGGCGCCGGGCGCATCCGGCGCCACCAGACGGGCGGCCTCGGCGCGCATGCCGAGCACGACGCGTTTGCCCTTCAGCGCTGCGGCGCGTTCGCGCGGCAAAGCGATCTTGCGGCTCTGGTCGTAAACGAAGACGCCCTCGTCGTTGATCGTGCCCTCGAGCAGATTCATCGCCGGCGTGCCGACGAAGCCGGCGACGAAACGCGAGACCGGATGGTGATAGACCTCCTCAGGCGTGCCGACCTGCTCCACCCTGCCGCCATTCATCACCACCAGCCGGTCAGCCAGTGTCATCGCCTCGGTCTGGTCATGCGTGACGAAGATCGAGGTGGCGCCGAGGCGGCGGTGCAGGCGGCGGATTTCAGCGCGCATGGCGATGCGCAGCTTGGCGTCGAGGTTCGACAGCGGCTCGTCGAAGAGGAACACCTTCGGTTCGCGGATCATCGCGCGCCCCATGGCAACGCGCTGGCGCTGGCCGCCGGAAAGGGCGGCCGGCCGACGGTCGAGGAAGGGTTCGAGGCTGAGCGCCTTGGCAACCTCGGCGACGCGGCGGCTGCGCTCGGCCTTCGAAACCCCCGCCACCTTCAGGGCATAACCAATATTCTCGGCGACGGTCATATGCGGATAGAGCGCATAGTTCTGAAACACCATGGCGCAGCCGCGCTCGCGCGGCTCCAGCTGGTTGACGACCCGGCCGTCTATGGCGATTTCACCGCCGCTGATTTCCTCGAGGCCGGCGATCATGCGCAGCAGCGTGGACTTGCCGCAGCCGGACGGGCCCAGGATAACGATGAATTCGCCGGACTGGATCTCCAGGTCGACGCCGTGAACGACGGGAGTTTTGCCGTAGCTCTTCTTCACATCACGGATTGAGATCGGTGCCACAGGACTGCTCCTTCATTTCTCGGTAGAGATAAGGCCGCGCACGAACCAACGCTGCATCAGGATGACGAGCACCAGTGGAGGCGACATGATGATAAGTGTACCTGCCATGGCGACGTTCCAGTCTGGCAGGCCGAATTCGGATGGGATGAGGGTCTTGAGCTGCGTCACCGCAATGCCGAAACTCGGATCGGTGGTAATCAACAACGGCCAGAGATACTGGTTCCAGGCCCAGACGAACATGATGGTGAACAGTGCGATCATGTTTGGTCGGGACAGCGGCAGCAGAATGTCCCAGAAAAACCGGGCCGGACCCGATCCGTCCATCTTCGAGGCCTCGGCAAGCTCATCCGGAACGGTCAGATAGAATTGGCGGTAAAGGAAGGTGCCGGTCGCGGTGGCGACGAGCGGTGCCACCAGGCCGGTATAGGAATTCAGCAGACCCCATTCGAGCTTGATCTGGATGCCGGACACCCAGGCGACCAGCGCGGTAATTCCGGTGATATCGAGGATCGTCTGGAAGGGCTGCAGCGCGTTGGCCGCAATCGAATAGGTCGGCACGATGCGGACTTCCAGCGGCAGCATCAGGGTGATGAAGATGATCCAGAAGATCAAATGCCGGCCGCGGAAGCGGAAGTAGACGATCGAGAAGGCTGCCATGGCGGAAAGGATGACCTTGCCGGCACCGACCGCAGTCGCGAAGATGATGCTGTGGATCAGCTTGTTGCCGAGATCGGCGCGGATCCAGGCGGCCTGAGCATTTTCCCAGAAATGCGTGCTCGGGGTCAGCGGCAACGGCACCCGGTTGACTGTCTCCAGATCGAGCGTCGATGCGATGATGACGATGACGAAAGGCAGAAGCGCGATCACCATGCCGAGCGCGAGAATGGTATAGCAGATGAAGTTGAATATCGGCGTGCGTTCGATCATGTCCGCGACCTCACTTGTAGTGCACGCGCCGCTCGATGAAGCGGAACTGGAAGATGGTGAGAAGGACGACGAGCGCCATCAGGATGATCGACTGGGCGGCGGCGCCCGAATAATCGAGCCCCCTGAAGCCATCGAAATAGATCTTGTAGACCATGAGTTCGGTCGCGCGCGCCGGCCCGCCCTGCGTCATGACGTCGACGATACCGAAGGAATCCTGGAAGCTTTCGGTAATGTTGATGACGAGCAGGAAAAACAAGGTCGGCGTCAGCAGCGGCAGCTGGAGGTCCCACATGCGGCGCAGCGGCCCGGAGCCGTCCATGGCGGCGGCCTCGATCAGCGAGCGCGGAATGCCCTGAAGTGCGGAAAGGAAGAAGATGAAATTATAGCCGATATATTTCCAGGAAAAGGCGATGATGACGGCAATCATCGCGTCCTTGCCGTCGAGCGCCGGGTTCCAGAGACCGGGCCAGACATGATTGATGACCGACAGCAGGCCGGCCTCCGGCGCCAGGATGAAGCGGAAGGCGAGACCGAGGGCCGGCGCGGCAATCGCATAAGGCCAGATGAAGACCGACCGGTAGATTTTGTGGCCGCGCAGCTCACGATCCGTCAACAGCGCCAGGATGAGCGCCATCCCCATGGCAATGGCCGTCGAGCTGAAGCCGAAGATCATGCTGCGGGTGATCGACTCCCAATAGATGGGGTCGCTGAGCAATTGCTTGAAATTGTCGAATCCGACCCAGGCGTTGCCGCCGCCCCATGGCTGCTCGAGCGTGAACGCCCAATAGAGCGCCTGCGCACTCGGCCAATAGAAGAAGACGAAGATCAGCAGCAGCATCGGAAATGCGAAGAGCAGTCCGATCGTCGTCGAGGAGAAAGTGACGCGCTTTTCCATGAGTGGTCGTTTTCGCCATGGTTTGGTTAGGCGCGGGCGACACTTCGCATCCGCGACCGATTAAGAGAGCTTACAAAGACGCACCCGGCGCGCGCAGCGCGCGCCGGGTGCGGCTGATATCAGCCGATCAAGGAAGCTGAACGTTCTTGTAGGTCTGCTGGAAGCGGCGCAGCAGCTGGTTGCCGCGTTCGGCAGCGCCGTCGAGCGAAGCCTGGACGTCGGCATTGTTGACGAAGATCGCCTGCAGGCCGTTGGCGATTTCGGTGCGGACCTGAAGCAGGCCGCCGAGACGGATGCCGTGCGGCGCCGTGTCGTCGGCAGGCGATGCCGTCAGGCTCTGAATGGCGAGTTCACGGCCGGCATAAGGAGCCTTGTCGTAGAAGCCCTGCTTCTTGAGATATTCGAAGCCGGAGTTACGAACCGGGATGTAGCCGGTGACCGTCGACCAGGTCAGGGCTTCTTCCGGCTTTGCGATGAAGTTGAAGAAGGCAGCGGCAGCCTTGTATTCGGCGTCGGTGTGGCCCTTCAGAACCCAGAGCGAAGCGCCGCCGACATAGGAGCTGTGGCGGGTTGCAGTGCCGTAGGTCGGGAGCATGGCAACGCCCCAGTTCATGCCCTGCTTGGCGGTGCGGCCGATATTGCCGTGGTCGCCGACCGAGGTCAGGATAACCTGGCAATCGCCGGCGGCAAAGGCTTCGACGAAGGTCTGGCCGACGGCCTTGTTCTTGATGAAAGCCAGCTTGTTGTCGTACCAGGACTTGAGGTCCTTGATGTAACTGACGAGCAGCGGGTTCTTGTTGTAGGTCAGCTCGGCGTCGAGGCCTTCAAAGCCGTTCTTCTTCGTCGCGATCGCTTCGCCGTTAACGGCTTCGAACTGCTCGACATATTGCCAGACTTCGTTGTTGGAGATGTCGAAGGCGAGCGGGCAAGCATAACCTGCATCCTTCAGAGCCTTGAAATCTGCGCCGGCTTCCTGCCAGGTGGCCGGGGCATGGTCCTTGCCGATCTTGGCGAAGGCATCCTTGTTCCAGTAGAGCAGTGCGGTCGAGGAGTTGAAGGGGAAGGAATACATCTCGCCCTTGGACGTCGCATAATAGTTGGCGATGCCGGAGAAGTAATCTTTCCAGTCGACGGTGTAGCCCATGTCGGTCATCAGCTGATTGGCCGGGTAGTAGGCGCCGGAAAGCATGATGTCGAGCGTGCCGGCGTCGGAGACCTGAGCGATGGTCGGCTGCTTGCCGGCGCGGAAGGCGGCAATGGTGTTCTGCAGCGACGCGTCGTAGCTGCCCTGGCTGGTGCAGACGACTTCGTAATCGGCCTGCGACTGGTTGAAGCGATCGCACTGTTCCTGGACACGCTTTGCGATGTCACCGGAATTGCCGAACCAGAAGTCAATCTTGGTCTTATCGGCGGCGGCAGCGGGACCGGCAAGAAACGCTGTAGCGAGAAGGGCGCCAACGGCGCCGAGAAGCTTGGCTTGCATGAGAACCTCGAACGTAAAAAGGGACGCGCACTTTCGGCGCACGCCCTATTAGCTGGTTCAAATTGCCGCGGCCAATGAATATTACATGACATGAAACGATCGAAATCGTTCCGTCACAAAACCTTCATGCGGATATTATTTGCCACGGCCGAGGCTATATTTAGAGAAGCCTCGCCAGCCTCCCCAGCGCACTGCCGAACAATCATATTTGTATTCGCATATTTATGAATTTCAAGGGTTTTCAATATTTGCCTATATTGCAACGCAGCATCCCTATTCGAAGATACCGCCGCATGAAAACTTGCAAAACCGTCTATCTCCCCGCCATTGCACTGCTGTGCAACGCCTGGTTTTAGCCCCAAATTTAAAGGAAATCCTTCAAAATTGCAGCGAACCGGGGATCGAATGCACGGCCGATCGGTCCGGCGGCAGCGCCGATCGCCACCGACCAGGGATCGGCCATGCCGGGCTGCAGGCGCGGCAGCATGCGGCTAGGTCGTTCGGCAATCGAGGGCAGCAGCGGGCCGATGGCGGCAATCAGCCTTTTCACCAGCGCTTCCGGGGCACTGCCGCACAGGATCACGGTCTGCGGATCGAAGACCGTTTCGATGAGATGGATGCTCCAGCGCAGATCCACCGCCGCCGCTTCGATCCAGGTCTTAATGTTTGGATCGCCCCTTGAGGCAAGGTCGTTGATGCGTGCATGGAGATGGGGATCGGCAGGATCGGCCGAGAGATGTTGATAGAGCGAGGCGAGCGAAGCGCGATGTTCGAGCGGCGTCGATTTGCCGTCTGCAAACAGCAGCGCCATGCCGATCTCGCCGGCATTACCGTTGGAGCCACGGTAGAGTTCGCCGTTCAGAATGAGGCCGGCGCCGATGCCGTAGCCGACGAAGAGGCAGACCGCATGGTCGACACCATGGGCGGCTCCCACCATGCGCTCGGCGGTCGCTGCCGCCGCCGCATCGTTCTGCAGGCCGACATCGAGCCCGGTGCCGGCGGCCAGCCTTTCCAGCAGCGGAAACTTTTGCCAGGCCTCCATCATCCACGGATCGTCGCCGCTGCCGGCGACCCCGAAGGGCCCGGGCATGGCGACACCGAGGCCGACCATTCGCTTTTCCGACTGCTGGACGATGCCGGCAAGCTTGGAACGCACATCGGCGACGAGATCGAGGATGACCTTTGCACCCGTCGAGGGACCTCCGGGCGGGAGGCCGGCTTCTGCGCGCACCAGAACACTGCCGATGAGATCGACGGCGACCGCCCGCGTCACATGGCGATCGATCTGCAGGCCGATCGCGAAGGCGCCTTCGGGCACGAGCCCGTAGGGCGTCGAGGGCTGCCCCCTGCCCTTGCGCACCGGCTCCTGCGAACGCACCAGACCATCGCGCTCGAGCTCCTCGATGATATTCGACACCGTCTGCTTGGTCAGCCATGTCGCCCGCGCCAGATCGGCGCGTGAAAGCTCACCATTGATCCTCAAGGCGTCGATCATCACGCGCCGGTTATGCGCGCTGGTGCCTTCGTGGTTGGTGCCGCTCTTTGCCCGGATCGGCCTGACGTCATTCATGTGCAATTGCCTCTTGACTCCAGTAGAATGTTGAAGAAGTAATAAGTCAAGACAATTGACTTAATAAGGGACCGGAGAGTTCCAGGGAACGCAGGACGCCGATAAGGGCTCCGACGACGCTCCGAGACGACTTCTCGAACACCGATGGCGGAGGGCCGCCCTCGGCAATGCGTAAATGTCACAAACTGGAGGCTGCAATGCTGAAATCCTTTACCAAGACGCTTCTGGGTGCGGCCTTGATCGGCGCATCTCTTGCGCCGCATGCTTTCGCCGAAACGACACTGAACGCGCTTTTCATGGCGCAGGCCGCTTATAGCGAGGCCGATGTGCGCGCGATGACCGACGCCTTCGCCAAGGCAAACCCCGATATCAAGGTCAATCTCGAATTCGTTCCCTATGAGGGCCTGCACGACAAGACGGTGCTGGCGCAGGGTTCCGGCGGCGGTTATGACGTCGTGCTCTTCGACGTCATCTGGCCGGCCGAATACGCCACCAACAAGGTGCTGGTCGACGTCTCCTCCCGCATCACCGACGACATGAAGAAGGGCGTGCTGCCGGGCGCCTGGACCACCGTGCAATATGACGGCAAATATTACGGCATGCCGTGGATCCTCGATACCAAATACCTGTTCTACAACAAGGAAATCCTCGAAAAAGCCGGCATCAAGGCGCCGCCGAAGACCTGGGACGAGCTGACCGAGCAGGCGAAGGCGATCAAGGACAAGGGCTTGCTCGCCACCCCGATCGCCTGGAGCTGGTCGCAGGCCGAAGCCGCGATCTGCGACTACACCACGCTCGTCAGCGCCTATGGCGGTGATTTCCTCAAGGACGGCAAGCCGGCCTTCCAGAGCGGCGGCGGCCTCGATGCGCTGAAATACATGGTGGCAAGCTATTCGTCCGGCCTGACCAACCCGAACTCCAAGGAATTTCTGGAAGAGGATGTCCGCAAGGTCTTCGAAAACGGCGATGCCGCTTTCGCTTTGAATTGGACCTACATGTACAACATGGCCAACGATCCGAAGGACAGCAAGGTGGCGGGCAAGGTCGGCGTCGTGCCGGCACCGGGTGTTGCCGGTAAAAGCCAGGCGTCTGCCGTCAACGGCTCGATGGGCCTCGGCATCACTTCCGCCAGCCAGCATCCCGATGAGGCCTGGAAATACATCACCTTCATGACCTCGCAGGCGACACAGAACGCCTATGCGAAGCTCAGCCTACCGATCTGGGCCTCCTCCTACGAGGACCCTGCCGTCACCAAGGGCCAGGAAGAACTGATCTCGGCCGCCAAGGTCGGATTGGCCGCCATGTATCCGCGCCCGACGACGCCGAAATATCAGGAGCTTTCGACCGCGCTGCAGCAGGCGATCCAGGAATCCCTGCTCGGCCAGTCCTCTCCAGAGGATGCGTTGAAATCGGCGGCCGACAATAGCGGCCTCTGATCAAGCTCAGAAACCCGGGCGCCGCCTGCCGTCGCCCGGCCTCTAAAACTGAAGAATGAAGAAGGGTCGCCGATGTCGGGCACTTGGCTGACAACCCGCGCGTGGCTGTTGATGCTGCCGCTTCTCGTGGTCATGATATCGGTTATCGGCTGGCCTTTGATCGATACGGTCGGCCTCTCCTTCACCGATGCCAAGCTCGTCGGCACCGAGGGCAGCTTCGTCGGCATCGACAATTACGCCAGGATGATCTCGGGCTCGAATTTCCAGCGCACGCTGATCACCACTGCATGGTTCGCGATCGTCTCGGTCGCCGCCGAAATGGTGATCGGCGTCCTTGCCGCTCTGCTGCTGAACCAGCAATTCCGCGGCCGTACTGCGCTCCGCGCCCTGATGATCCTGCCCTGGGCGCTGCCGACCGTCGTCAACGCCACGCTCTGGCGGCTGATCTACAATCCGGAATATGGCGCGCTGAACGCCGCGCTGACGCAGCTCGGCCTACTCGACGCCTATCGCTCCTGGCTTGGCGAACCCGGCACGGCGCTCGCCGCTCTCATCGTCGCCGACTGCTGGAAGAACTTCCCGCTGGTGGCGCTGATCGCGCTGGCCGCACTCCAGGCCGTGCCACGAGACATTACCGCCGCCTCGCTCGTCGACGGCGCCGGCGCTTTCGCCCGCTTCCGCTTCGTCATCCTGCCCTATCTCGCCGGCCCGCTGATGGTGGCGCTGGTGTTGCGCACGATCGAAGCCTTCAAGGTGTTCGACATCATCTGGGTGATGACCCGCGGCGGTCCGGCCAACAGCACGCGCACGCTGTCGATCCTCGTCTATCAGGAAGCCTTCTCCTTCCAGCGGGCGGGCTCGGGCGCATCGCTCGCCTTGATCGTCACGCTGCTGGTGACCCTGCTGGCCGCCGGCTATGCCGCCCTGGTGCGCAAGACGGCCGGGAGTGCGGCCTGATGGAACGCCAAAGCCCGCTCTTCTCAGCCTTCATTCACCTTTGCGCGCTGCTGCTTGCCGCCGTCATCCTGGCGCCGATCCTCTGGCTCTTCATCATGAGTATCTCGCCTGCCGCCGACCTTGCGGCGAAGCCGCTGCGCTGGTGGCCGCAAACGGCGGATTTCTCTCGCTACGCCGTGCTGCTTTCGACGCTCGAAAATAGTGCCGGCGCCGCCTTTACCGCGTCGCTGCGCAATAGCATCGAGGTAGCGGGCATGGCGACGATCGCCGCCATCGCGCTTGCCATTCCGGCCGGCTGGGCGGTGTCGCGCACGCCTTCTGTCGGATGGTCGCTGTCGATGGTGATCGCCACCTATATGCTGCCGCCGGTGGCCCTCGCCGTCCCGCTCTATATGGGTCTCTCCCATCTCGGCATGCTGAACAACGTCTTCGGCCTTGCCTTGGTCTATCTGACCATCCTGGCACCCTTCACCACCTGGCTGATGAAATCGGGCTTCGATTCCATCCCGCGCGAGATCGAATCCGCCGCAATGATCGACGGCGCCGGCCTGTTCCAGACGCTGAGGATCATCACGCTGCCGCTCGCCGCCCCCGTGGTCGCGACATCCAGCCTCTTTGCATTCCTGCTGGCCTGGGATGAATTCTTCTATGCGCTGCTCTTCACCTCCGACCAGCGCGCCAAGACACTGACCGTCGCCATTGCCGATCTCGCCGGCGGCCGCGTTTCCGATTACGGACTGATCGCCACGGCAGGCGTGCTCGCCGCCCTGCCCCCGGTGCTGATCGGTCTCGTCATGCAACGCGCCCTGATTTCAGGGCTCACCAGCGGCGGCGTCAAGGGATGAACATGACGACAGAAAGAACCCGGCCGGCCGGACTTGCCGCGATCGACCGCGAGATGGCGCGTCAGCACGCCGATGCGCTCGCCTCCTACGAAGCCGCCGCGCCGATGGCGGAAAAAGCCGCTGCCTCGCTTGAGAAGACCGGCCGGCTGCTCTTGCTCGGCATGGGCGGCTCGCATGCCGTCAACCGCGCCGTCGAACCGCTCTACCGGGCCCTCGGCATCGATGCGGTCGCCTTGCCGCTCTCCGAGCAGCTCGGCCAACCGCTGCCCATTGACGGCAGGACGATCTTCGTCACCTCGCAATCCGGCGAAAGCGCCGAAGTCCTGCGCTGGTTCGAAGAGACCGGCGGCATGCAGGAGACCTTCGGCCTGACGCTCGAAGCCACTTCATTCCTCGCAAACACCGCCCCGTCGTTGGTGGGTGTCGGTGGCACCGAGCTTGCCTTTGCCGCGACCCGCAGCCTGACCGTGACCTTCGCCCTGCATCTGGCAATCCTTGCTGCCCTCGGAGAAGATCCCGCGGCCGCACTCGCCGTCCTCAGGACGCCCGAAGACCATGACATCGCCGCTGCCCTCGCCGCCCTCGAAAACGTCGCGACCGTCGTCACCTCGGGCCGGCGCCTGCAGGGTGTTGCCGAGGCGCTGGCGCTTGGGTTGATCGAATTGTCGCGCCGTCCCTGTTTCTCCCTCGAAGGCGGCCAGCTGCGCCATGGGCCGATGGAGATGCTGGGGCCTGAGATCGGTCTCGTGCTGTTCCGCGGCCTGGATGAGACGGCCGGCCTGGTAACAGCGATGGCAGTCTCCGCCGTCGAGACTGGCGCACCGGTCATCCTGTTCGACGCATCCGGCCAAGCACCGGTCGTCGGCGCAGTGACAATCCGCTTTACCGCCGCGACGGGCCTTGCGGCAATCTTCGCCATGCTGCCGGTCGCCCAGCGGCTGATGATCGCCTTTGCCGACGCCCGTGTAGAAAATGCCGGAACGCCGGTCCGTTCCACCAAGATTACCCGGAGTGAATGAATGCGGCCGCTTGCAGTCATCGGCAACGTCAATGTCGACCTCATCCTCGGACCGGCCGCCCCCTGGCCGAAGGCCGGGACGGAAATCATCGTCGATCATGACGAGCTCAGGGTCGGCGGATCGGCCGGCAACAGCGCGCTCGCCTGGCAGGCGCTCGGCATCGAATTCGAAATCGCCGCCAATATCGGCAGCGACCAGTTCGGCCGCTGGCTCGCCGAAGCCTTCGGTCAGCGTTCTGAGAACTGGCCGGTCCGTCCTGAGAAGACGACGCTCTCCGTCGGCATCACCCATCCGGACGGCGAGCGCACCTTCTTCACGACGACGGGCCACCTGCCTCGCTTCAGTCTCGCCGATGTCTTCGCCGTCATCGACGGCGCAAGGCTCCGGGGCGGCTACGCGCTTCTCTGCGGCGCCTTCCTGACCGATGATCTGACGAAGGAATACGACGCCCTCTTCGATTGGGCCGGCAGCCATGACATCACCGTCGCGCTCGACACCGGCTGGCCGCTCGACGGCTGGACGGCAGAAAACTGCGCGGCGACGCGCGCCTGGCTTTCCCGCAGCGGCATCGCGCTGCTGAACGAGGTCGAGACGACGACGCTTGCCGGCATTGCCGATCCGATCAAGGCTGCCCACGAAATCAGGTCGCACATGCCGGAAGGCGCGATTATCGTCGTCAAACGCGGCCCGGATGGCGCCATCGCCATCGGGCCGGATGGCCAGTTGGTTTCGGTGGAGGCACCCCTCGTCGAGGTCGTCGATACGATCGGCGCCGGCGATGTCTTCAATGCCGCCTTCCTCGCCGCGCTCGCAAAGGACGAACCTCTGCTTTCCTGCCTGACGGCAGGCACCGAGGTCGCCTCGCGCGCCATTTCCACCCTGCCCCGCAGCTACGGTGGCCCGACATCCGTAGAGGAGGCCGTGTCATGAGCGCGCTCGACATCCAGAACATCCGCAAGACCTATGGCGAGATCGAGACGCTGAAAGGCATCGACATCTCGCTGGAAAGCGGCGAATTCCTCGTGCTGCTCGGCTCGTCGGGCTGCGGCAAGTCCACGCTCCTGAACATCATTGCCGGCCTTGCCGAGGCAACGAGCGGCGACGTCAGGATCGGCGGGCGCTCGGTGCTCGGCGTGCATCCGAAGGACCGCGACATCGCCATGGTCTTTCAATCCTATGCGCTCTATCCCAATCTGACGGTGCACAGGAACATCGGCTTCGGCCTGGAAATGCGCAAGGTGCCGGCGCCCGAGCGCGACAGGGCGGTGCGCGACGCTGCAAAACTGCTGCAGATCGAAAACCTCCTCGAGCGCAAGCCGAGCCAGCTTTCCGGCGGCCAGCGCCAGCGCGTCGCGATCGGCCGCGCGCTGGTGCGCAAGCCGGAAGTCTTCCTCTTCGACGAGCCGCTCTCCAATCTCGACGCCAAGCTGCGCATGGAGATGCGCACCGAGATCAAACGGCTGCATCAGATGCTGAAGACGACGGTCGTCTACGTCACCCATGACCAGATCGAGGCGATGACGCTGGCGAGCCGCATCGCCGTCATGCGCGACGGCCGCATCGAGCAGCTCGGTACGCCTGAGGAAATCTACAATCATCCGGCTACGCTCTATGTCGCCACCTTCGTCGGCGCGCCGCCGATGAACCTGCTGAAGGCGACGGTGCGTGACGGCCGCCTGGCGCTTTCAGGCTCCGATGCCACCCTGCCCCTGCCCGCCCGTTTCCACGATACGGCCGGCAATGGCCGCGACCTCATCCTCGGCATCCGTCCCGAGGCGCTTCGCACCGACGGCGCCGGCCTGTCGCTCGAGGCAACCGCGGAGGTTTCGGAACTGACCGGTCCGGAGCTCGTTGTCACCGCCCTTGCGGGAAATCAGCGGCTGATGGCCTGCCTGCCGCCGCGCACGCCGATCCGCGACAATGAAAAACTGACCCTATTCTTCGACGAGGAGGCGATGCATCTCTTCGACCTGGAAACCGGCCTCAGTTGCCTCGGCGAGCAATAGGCCGATCAGGCACCTGAGGTCCTCGTTCAATTCGCCGCGTCGGCGGGCTTTCGCTTGTAAACATGGATATAGTCGACGAGCAGAATGGAAGGGTTCGGCGTTTCATCGATCGGCCATCCCGAGCCGAGCGCCAGATTGACCAGCGGATAGAACGGCATGTGGAACTCCTTCGGTGTGTCGAAGCTCCAAAGGTATTGCCGATCCAGATAAAAGGTCGTCTTGTCAGCCTGAATATCGACGCCGTAGGTATGATACTCGCTGTTTAAAATCCCATCCTCGACCGTTTTCCAATAGCCGCCGGTCGAGTTCTGCCCGCCTTGGCTCTGACGCCAGATATGAAAACCCATGCTGAATTCGTAAGGCGCGCGGCCGTAATATTCCAGCACGTCGATCTCGGCTGTGTATTTCGACCGGTCGAGCCCGATGAGCCAGAAGGCCGGCCAGACACCCTTGCCCGGCGGCAGCTTCATCCGTGCTTCGAAATAGCCGAACTGCTGCGAGAAACCTTCGCCCTTCGGGTTCACCGACGACAGCAAGCCTGAACGCCAGGTGCCATCGGCCTCCTTGCGCGCTTCGATCTTCAGAATTCCCTGATCGGTGGTAAACGGAAAGCCGGGAGCCGGATCGGTGAAACGGGCATCACCGAAATCGCCGTTCCAGGGCGTATGGGCGATCCAGCGGGAGCTCTTCTCTCCCCAGGCCGAAACGTCGAGGCTGTCGAAACTCTCGTCGAATGTCAGCTGGTATGCATCAATATTGAGCGGTTCCTGGGCCACGCTGGGCTGGCCGGGCAACGCGCCCAGGCCGAGAACGACGAGCAGACCGAGCCACTTGGCAGATATCCCGTAACGCATTGCTACTCCCTTGAAAACGCTTGAACAAAATCGTCGGGGGCATTTGTCCCGATCATGAGGTGAGAACCTCGTTCCGTCGCGGCATGAGCCTCTGAACGACGATGGTCTCGATACCGTCGGGCCTTCCGACCATCTGCCACAGCAGCAAGGCGCCGGCCCAGAAAATGCCCGCGGCCACCCCGCCGCAAAGCGCCACACAGACGACAAGAGTGACGCCGACTGGCATGGCGACGAGCATCGGCCCCACCCAGAGCAGGAAGGCGATCATCGGCAGGCTCGCGGCCAGCGGCCGGAAAAAGGAATTCAATTGCGCGGCAAAACTCGCGCCGATCAGCCGCCGTGTGATGACGAGCGATGCGCCATAGGCGACGAGGACTGCCACGATCCGCGCACCGAGTGCCCCCGCCACCTGAAAATAGGCGATGCCCAGAATGGTGACCGGGACCCTGACGGCGAACTCGACAAACATCCGGAGAGCGACATAACGGGTATTGTTCATGACCATAGCCAATGGCGGCATCATGTTCGTGGGAAGACCAAGCAGGCTGACAAGGCACAGCCACTGCAGGATCGGCGCAGCCGATGCCCATTTCTCGCCGACGAGGATGCGCACCGTCGGTTCGGCGAGAAGGGCAAGCGCAATGAGAATGGGTGCTGCGACGAAGGTGATCGCATTGGTCGCCTTCAGATAGGCGGCGATCAGGTTGCGGCGGTCTTCGACCGTGGAGAAGGCCGCCATCAGCGGGCGTAGCAACGGTCCGACAAAGGTTTGATACGGAATACCGGCGATATTGTCGGCGACGCTGAAGGCGCCGAACGTCGACAGGCCGGTAAAACGCGGCAGAAGCAGCCGGTCCAGCTGCCAGTTGATCGAACTCAGCACCTGCGACACGGTATTCCAGCTGATCATGTCCTGAAAATGCTTCCATTCGGAAAGGCTGAATGTCGGTCGCATGGGCGCAAGAACATAGGAGGTGATCATTGCCGCGGTCGGGCCGGCGACCGCTCCGATCGCCAGCCCCCAATAGCTGCCTGTTGCTACAGCTACCCCCACCCCGAACAGCAATGTCGATCCCTTGGCGATGAGATCGAGCGCGAACTCGCGTTTGAAATCGAACCGCTGCATGAAAAGAACCATGCGCGGACTGACCACGCTGCGCATGGCGGGCGCGATCGAGAGAACGGCGACAAGGGCGAAAAGCCGGGAATCTTCGTAGACCAGCGCCATTGGCCAGGAGATGATCATCATCAGCAGGCTGATGGCCAGCCCTCTCAGCAGGCTGAGGGTGAAGGCCGTGGCGAACATGTCGTCCGAAGGCGACGATTGACGCATCAGCGCCTGCGTCAACGGCAGGTCCAGGATTGCCTCGACGATGACCAGGACCGACGTGGCGATCGCAACCAGGCCGAAATCCGCAGGGCTCAGCAGCCTCGCCAGGACAAGGAGGCTGACGAAATCGAGCATCCGCGCGAGGAATTTTCCACTGATCGTCCAGATGCTCGCCGTCGCCGTCCTCTGAGATACGCTTGACATGATCTGTTTATCTATTCTGGTCGGGGGTTGAGACGGCGGTCGGGGCTGCAAGGCGGGCTGCTCCGTGCTTTTCCCCTCAGCCCGGCCGTCTTCTGAAGACGCCGGCAGATCCGTCTGCGTGGCTGGACAGTTGTTGCTCAATGAGACCGGACAGACGATCGCGGAATACGGCTGAGGAGAATTTCAGCGAATGCGCGCGGATTGCATGCGGATCGATATCGTCCTCGACCTCTTCGAAGGCTGCCATCGTTTCCAAAAGGGCTTCCGTCGTCTGCTCAGCGAAGCGAAAGCCGACCTGCGGCGCGGATACGGTTTCCCGCGCGCCGCCCGCATCGAAGGCCAAAACCGGCCGTCCTGATGCCATCGCTTCCACCGGCAGGATGCCGAAATCCTCCGTGCCCGGAAACAACAGGGCCCGGCATCGCGACAGGTGGTCGCGCAGCACGTTGAAGGGCTGATGGCCGAGAAACTTAACGGTCGGCCCGGCGATCGACTTCAGGTAAGGGAGCTGTTCACCCTCGCCGATCACCACCAGTTTCCGGCCGGCCTCGGTGCAGGCGCGCACGGCGATATCCGGCCGCTTGTAGGTGGTCAGTTGTCCCGCATAGAGGTAGAATTCACCTTTCCCCTTGCCCACGGCAAAATCCTCGGTCGCAACCGGCGGATGGATGACGACGGAGTCCCGGTCGTAGAACCGGCGGATGCGGCTTGCGACATATTCGGAGTTGGCGACGAACACATCGACGCGTGAGGACGTCGTCACGTCCCAGGCGCGCAGCATGGGCGCAGTAATCGACATCAGGGCACGTCCCACCCAGGGCAGGCCATGGCGATAGACATGGAACTGATCCCAGATATAGCGCATCGGCGAATGGCAGTAGCAGACATGCAGAGCGTCGGCGCGTGTGATGATGCCTTTGGCGGGGCCGGATTCGCTCGACAGAACCAGGTCGTAATCCTGCAGATCGAACTGCTCGAGCGCAAAGGGCATCAGTGGCAGCATCTTGGTGTAGTGCCGCTGCGCGCCGGGGATCTTCTGCAGGAAGGACGTGCGGATGTTGCGCGTTTTCAGAAAATCGCTGATGCGATCCCGATTGCAGACGAGGGTGAAGATGTCGGCCTGCGGAAACATCCGGCACAGCTCTTCCAGAACTTTCTCGCCGCCGCGCATCGAAACGAGCCAGTAATGCACGATGGCAACACGAGGTTGCCCGCTCTCTTTTGAGGTTCCGGCCTCGGTGACGCGTCTTTTCGCCATGACGGGCGCATCGGTCAGAAATGCCCTCGCGTCGGGGAGAGAGGTCGCTGCTTTAAGGGTCAACTGAATACTCCTTGTATCGCCACACCGTCTGCCGGCTCGGAAACTGCATTCGTCGAAATCAGGCTTTGGTATTCGGCAAGAAGCGCATCGCGCCATTCCTCGTGTGTCGAGGCAAGATCCGGCGACAGCCGGAAGGCCCGCTCGCTCATGGCGCGGACCTCTTGCGCGGGCATTTGACTGAATCGCGTCAAAGTCTCGGCAAAGGCGCTTTCATCGGCCGTATCGCAGGCAAGCGCCATGCCGGCTCTTTCCATTTCTTCGGCGAGAAAGGCGCTGCGCGACATGATGACCGGCAGACCGCTCCTCGCCGCTTCGATAGCGACGAGACCGAACGGTTCGGGATAGCGCGAGGGCATCAACAGCGCACGCGCCTTGCGGATGATCGGGCCGATCTCCGCATGCGACTGCCAGCCGACCGCCCTGACGTGATCTCCCGACGCTGCGACCCGCGGCATCAGCGGCCCGTCGCCGATCACGCAGAGCCTGACACCGGCTCGGCGCGTAGCGGCGACGGCGTCGTCAATGCCTTTTTCCTCGTCCAGCCGTCCGATGAACACGAACTCGTCATTGGCTTCCGCTTCGATGCGGCTGATGGAGAGTGGAGCGACGGGATTGCGGATCGTCGTCAGCCGTTCGGGCCGATAGCCGGCGCCGACGAGAAAGCTCGCCATCTTCTCATGCAGCAGGATGATCCGGCCGAATTCGGCCTGCCCCTTCAGGAGCCGGAGGATATTCGAGCCGCGGGCGACCCGCCACAATTTGTGCGAATAACTTCTCTTGTCGCAGGCCGTCGCAATGCAGCCTCCGCCAAGCGGGCGTCGCAGGCAGATTTCCTGCGCCTGATAGTCGAAGAAGGCGCCGTTGGGGCAGGCCGTGAAGAAATCATGCGCGTGAACCACACATCGTCCGGCGACCGGCGCCAGCGCCTTGAAAATCGCGGGAGACAGGATCTGATGCCAGCCATGCACATGGTAGACGGTGTTGGCGGTATCGTTTTCGGCAATCCAGTTCGCCACCATGCGGACGGCGGCGCCATTGTGAATGCCGGTGACGAATGCCTTCGCACGCTCGGCGCTGAGCAGGTCGCGGCTGTTCAGCCCGACCATCGAGACGCCGAGTGCGGCAAGCTCCGCATTGGCCGCGTCATCCCCGCTAATATAGGTCACGGGGATGTCGAGCCCGCGAAAAAGCTTGGCAGACAATACCGCCAGGCCTGTCGCGCCGCCTCTGGCCACCGAATAGTCGTCAATGACGACCACGCGATCGATCTTTGCCGTGCGGGGGCCGGGAAAGCGGCCAATGCTTGCAGTGGATCGGAGGC
Organism: Rhizobium acidisoli; assembly: GCF_002531755.2. Classification (NCBI taxonomy): domain Bacteria; kingdom Pseudomonadati; phylum Pseudomonadota; class Alphaproteobacteria; order Hyphomicrobiales; family Rhizobiaceae; genus Rhizobium; species Rhizobium acidisoli. The sequence goes on from NZ_CP034998.1 coordinate 3,263,253, forward strand.
CCTCGGAAAGCGACGGGCGCATTACTTCACCAAAACCGCGCCGTTGGCACAGGCTTCTAGCGCCTTGCGGTTGAGAATGCGGATCTTGCCCTGCCCCCCGTCGATGATCTTGCCTTCCCGCAGGCGCCGAAGGCATTGATTGACCTTCTCGCGCGACGCCGGCAGCGTCGCGGCCAGGTCATTTTGGGAGATGATCAGTTCGTCCCCGCTGTTTACAGCGTCTTTTCCATAAACAGCCGAAAGCCGCAGCAGTGTGCTGGCCAGTCTCGACTGCAGGCTCGACGCCGCATTCGAAATGATCCGGAGTTCAAGCTCCGAAATACGCGCCAGCGCCCTGGAAAAGACCTTTTCGCGGAAGGAGGCATCGCTGGCGTACATGTCGCGCAACAGGCGACCTTCGAAGAAATGCAGCTCGCAGTTGGAGCCGGCTCGGTATTCGAGACTCAGCGTCTGCCTGCGCAGAACCTCGAGCTCGCCGATCAGGCCTGATTTCGGAATGATCTCGACAATGAATTCCCTGCCGTCGGGCAGCATCGTGCTTGCGCTGACCACCCCGGAATGCACGCGCGCGAACATATCGATCAGGACGCCGGCCCCGGCAATGACCTCGCCGCGCCGGAATCGCCGGACGCTCGACCGGCAGGAAAGAAATTCATCGTCAAGCACGATGCGGCTGCCGAGATGAATGCCGCCGCTCGCCGATATCGTCGGTTTGCCGATGCCGGCCCTGCGGTCTGATGCGTGCGTCACCCCGTCCATGCGCATAACTCCAATACTCGAATAGCGATAAGAATGCTGCACTGCATCATTTATATTACCTTAATATCCAAGTCAAATAACATCGCCGAGAGTCAACGTAAATAATGAGATTACAATTAGTTGAAAGCAAAAAAATACATCATTTGTCGCGTTAATAACCTCGATAAGATCAAATAAAGCCCATCTGATGGAAATTTGCGCTTATTAAAAAGTCTTGCCGATTAAAAAATATCATTAATCCTAATGACGATATCATAAATATAGATGTATCTGCGCGCCTTAACCACGATTTGGTAGTTTATATCCTGATTTAGAATGACAATAATTTGCCGGACGCCACGATCGGATCTCTCTTCTGCGATTTCGTAGCATAAAGTATTTATTAAGGATTATGACTTTGGTAACAGACAACAAGAGTGCGGCGCAGCAAACTTTGAACGGTTCTTAATCGGAAAGTTTTGGAGACCCCCAATGGCATGGGATGCACATAGTTTCGAGGCATGGTCGCGTGTCGGACGGCCTGCGAAAGACGGCGACCTCCATGCGTCCCGGCCTCGTGCAGCGGGCAGATCGGTCAAGCGCGCGCTCGACCTTCTGTTGGCGATCACCGCCCTGATCCTGCTTTCCCCGCTTCTGCTGCTCGTCGCAATGATCGTGAAATTCTCCGACCGCGGCCCGGTCTTCTATTCCCATACGCGCATCGGCTTCAGCGGAGCGCCGTTCGGATGCCTCAAGTTTCGCACGATGAGGACCGATGCCAGCGCGCAGCTCGCCGAATTGCTGCAAAACAGCGCGGCTGCGCGCAGCGAATGGGAAGCGACGCGCAAGCTAAAGGATGATCCGAGGATCACCACCGTCGGCGACATTCTACGACGGTCGAGCCTCGACGAGCTCCCCCAGTTGTTCAATGTCCTGCGCGGCGAAATGAGCCTGGTCGGCCCGCGGCCGATCACCGCTGAAGAATTGCCGCGCTACGGCGAGCACATCTGGGCCTACATGGCCGTCCGTCCTGGACTGACCGGTCACTGGCAGACCAGCGGGCGCAACGATGTCAGTTATGAACACCGGGTTTCCCTCGACGTTCACTACCTCAATAACTGGTCGCTCGGCCGGGACTTGATCATCATCGCCAAGACCATCCCAGCTCTGTTTTCGCAGCGTGGCTCGTACTGAGCATTAAAGGGGAAAGCTGCCGATCATGTCCGTCGGAAGATACGCTACCCCTTCGTCCTCTCCAGGCTGCCAGTATCTCGTAACTCCGTAATCTCGCCATTTTGGATTAGGACGACATGACCTCAAGCACGATCTTCAGCGGTGTTTCCCCGATATCCCTGCCTGCCGCCGCAGCCGCTGGCGGGAACTCGCCGCTGACCCTGCGCGACATGCTGTTTTTTCTCAGAATGCGCTGGCTATGGATCTTGGCCACGACCTTTGCCTTCCTTGTCATCGCCGGCAGCTACCTTCTCACCGCCGCGCCGACTTATGTTGCCAGCACGCAACTTGTGATCTTCCCTCAGGTGAACAGCTCCGAAGCTCAAAGAGCCTTCGCGGAAGACGCATTCATCGAAGGGCAGCTGGAGATTGCCAGATCAAGCGATGTCGTCGACGGAACAGTAAGAGCGCTCGATCTTGATAGCGATCCCGACTTTGTCGATTGGAAACCTTCGCTTCTGGACAAGTCGAAGGACTGGCTTCTGGGAGTTTCTGCTCAAGTGGATACGGGGCAGGAAGCGGCAGGCATGAGAGCGAGTGATACGCCATCCAGACCGCGGACGGAGCAGGAACAGCTCCACGACCTGGCGATTGCCACGTTGCAGAACATGATGGCCTTACGCCGGATCGGGAATTCCACGATCATCGAGATATCAGCCGCAGCGTCGACCCCTCAGAAGGCGGTCGCCATCGCCGATACGCTCGCCAGGCAATATATCCAGAAGAATATCGCAATGAAGGCCGATTCCTCCCGGCAATATAGCGACTGGCTGGAAAAATTCGTGAGGGAGCAGCAGCGCGGGCTCGCCGATGCCTCCAGCGCCTTGAACACATTCAACAGCAACCCGCGCGATCAGTTCAAGCTTGCGGAGCTGCAGAGCGCGACCGATGCCCGCCGCACCCTTTATGAAAGCACGCTGACCCAGCTTACCGAGGCCAAGCAGCGCATAACCTACCCCGTATCCGACGCCACGATCGTCTCGCGGGCCACGCTGCCTCTTTCGAAGGCGAGGCCGCGCAGCACGCTCATCATCGCCTTTGCCGGGGCGGTCGGCCTCGGCGTCGGCCTGGCGCTCGCCATGGTAAGGCACGCCGGCGACCGCCGGATCGTTCGTCCTCAGCAGATCGCGGATGCCGGGGGAGTGTCCATCGTCACCTTGCTGGCAAAATCGAAGCAGAACCGCAATGGGCATCCGGCCGGCGTCTTCGCCACCGACGCGGGCAGCATCGATACGGCCACCTATCCTGTTATTCCCGGCATGGCGGAATTGAGCGCAACCGTCGTCGGTCTTCGGCGCAAACGCCGAGTCGTCATCGGAATCGTCGCCGTCGATCCCGGCAGCGGGACATCGACCATTGCATGCGAACTGGCAGTGCTGTCATCGATTTCAGGGGCGCACACACTGCTCATTGATGCGGCAGCGCAGAATTCCTCGCTCAGCAAATCGATCGCGCCTGATAGTTCCACGGGTCTCGTCGATGTGCTCGACAATGGCGAACTGATCCGGACGGCGGCGTTGCCCCTCACCCCGACCCTGAAATTCCTTCCGCTCGGCAAGGTGGAAGCCGTGACGCCGGCCGTTCGGCTAAGCTCCCGCCGCACGCAGTTGAGCTTCGCCGACCTGAAAAGGGAATTCGACGCCATATTCGTCGATATTTCCGCCTTCTCGACTTCCCCCGACGCCAATGCGATCGCGCCGGAGCTGGATGGCGTCCTCGTCGTCACCTCGCATGGGCGCACCTCGATCGACGATACCGTGCGCGTCATCGAGACCATGCGCAATGTCGGCGGCGAGATCCTCGGCGCGGTCATCAACCATGCACCGAAGAGAATAGAGTCATGATCTCACCTTCGGCCGGAACAGCAAGACAGGGCCGTCCATTGCGAATTGCCTTAGGGATCGCCTCGGCGGGCCGCCCTTCGATATTGCGGGAGACGATCGATTATCTCACCGGCCTGCCGGATCAGGCGGAACGGCTCATCGTCTGCGTGCCCGTCGTCGAGGACGCGGCCGGGCTTGCCGACCGCCGCGATGTGGACGTCATCGTCGGCAGCCGCGGCCTGACCGCCCAGCGCAACAGGATCATCCAGGCCGCTGCGGCTGATACGGACGTTCTGATCTTCCTCGATGACGACTTCATTCCCGCCGCGACTTTCCTGTCGCGCATGGCGGCCGTCTTTGCAGCAAAGCCGGACGTGGCAATCGCCACCGGCGAGGTGCTGGCCGACGGCGTCCTCGACGGGGGCCTCAGCATGGCGAAGGCCTTGGAGGTTCTCCATACGGCAGGCGAAGGCGCCGAGCATGTGGCGGATGTCTACAACGCCTATGGATGCAACATGGCGGTTCGCCTTGCGCCCGTTGTCGAGCACGCCCTGGCCTTCGACGAACAGTTGCCGCTTTACGGCTGGCTCGAAGATGTCGATTTCAGCAGATCAATCGCCCGCCACGGCCGGTCCGTCTATGTCGAAGGCGCCCGCGGCGTGCATCTCGGGGTCAGATCCGGACGCCAGCCCGGCCGAAGGCTTGGCTATTCGCAGGTCGCCAATCCTGTCTACCTGATCCGCAAGGGTACGATGTCGAAAGGCCGCGCAATCGCGCAGATTGGCCGCAACATCCTGGCCAATATGTCGGGCGCCCTGTTGAAGGACCGGCTGATCGACCGGTGGGGACGTTTGAACGGCAATCTGCTGGCGCTATCCGATCTTCTTGTCGGTCGCGCCTCTCCGTCCCGCATTCTCGAATTCGGCACTCAGTCGCCGCGCGAAATGCCTTCACCGTCGATCGCAACGAAGCGGAGATAGACCAATGCAGCCTACATCCTTGTTCGATCGCCTCGTTTCCGCGGCACTCGCCTTGCTGGCATTCACCTGCCTGACCGGCTGGAGCGTCGCCCACGCGCAAACATTCACTCTCGTGCCGGAAGACAAGGTCAGACTGCGGGTCGTCGAATGGCGGTCGTCGGATTCCCGCTATGCCAGCTGGGAGGCCCTCGATGGCGTCTATACCATCGACGATGCCGGCAACCTGTCGATCCCGATCGCTGGCCACCTGCAGGCGAATGGAAAGACGACCGAGCAGCTTGCCGATGCCGTTGCCAGCGCGCTGGCGGAAAAATCCGCACTTCCAGGCAAGCCGTATATCGCCCTGGAGATTGCCGAGCATGCGCCGATTTTCGTGACCGGAACCGTGCAGACCCCCGGCCGCTATCCGTTTGAACCCAACATGACGGTGATGAAGGCCGTCAGCATCGCCGGCGGCTTCCTCCGGGAACGCGAGGACAACACCTATTTCGAGCGCGACCGGATCCAGGCTGCCGGCGCCTACCGGACGGCCGTTATCAACCGGCGCGATCTCCTGATGCGGCAGGCGCGGCTGCGCGCCGAGATCGCCGGCCAGCAGAGTTTCGAGATCCCCGACGAACTGGTGGGAACGCCCGACGTCGACAAGTTGAAGGCACAGGAATTGAACCTGATGCGGTTGCGGCGCGTCGATATCGACAGCCGGATCGAAGCGGCGAATGACCTGACTCGCCTCTATGGCCAACAGGTCGAATCGCTTACGGCGAAGATCAGTTCGCAAAAACGGCAGATCGACCTTGCCCAGAAGGAACTGGACAATGTCAACAGCCTGGTGAGCAAAGGCCTCGTCAGCAATTCCCGCCAAGTCTCCGTCGATCGCTGGGTGGCGGATGCGCAAGGCACCTTGATCGATCTCGAAGTCGCCCTGACCACGGCTCGCCAGGGCCTCAGCGAAGCGGACCGTTCCAAGATCAACATCGTCAACAGGCAGAACAGCGAAAACCAGGACCTGCTGAACCAGGTCAATCTCGCGATCGGCAGGGCGGCGATCGATATCCAGGTAGCCCAGCTCCTCGGCGAACAGGCCGGCTACGACGCTCAGCTCGCCCAGATCAACACGGACGCGCCGGGGCTCGGCCGGGCAAAAAAGAACTACAGGATCGTGCGTCGCAACGACGACGGAACCTCCCGCGACATCGTGGCGGACGAGCAAACCGCATTGCTGCCGCATGACCTCGTCGAGGTCGGCCTGGCCACGGCCCCTCAGGCGCCATCCTCGTCGCCACAGACAGCACCGCAGAAACAGAGTTCGGCGGTCCCGTCATCCGATGTGGCCGGAGACAATCGCTCCGCTCCCGGCTGGATATCCCAGACCGGATCGAATTAGGAGGCGATTGTGATCATCGACGACAGCCGGCGGGCTTTCGCCTCGCACATCCCGCCGAAAGCTGGATGCCACTTTCCGGCAAATGCCAGGCCTCGGCCGCTCACCCTTCTGCTCGGGATCTGAAGCATGTCGATAGAGCCGATCGGTTTCGTGGTTCTGCTGCTTGGCGTGCTCAGCATGCTGAACGGCGCGCGTTTTGCCATCACCGCCCTTTGCCTTTCGACGTTGCTCGGTGCCGCAGCGGCTCTGCAGTTGCCGGCGCTTGGCGGCAGCAGCATCCAGCCGAGCCATCTTCTGGTGCTCTTTCTGGTCATGACGGTCCTGCTGCGCCCGGTTCAGATGCAGGCGACGCTCGCCAGCATTGCCTATCCCGGCCCCGGCTTCTGGTTTGCCTGCTACATCCTGTTCTCCGTGGTGTCGTCCTTCTTCCTGCCCCGTATTTTTGCCGGCGCGACCCTCGTTTATTCCTCCGCCAGAGACCCCTCGGGGATGATGTCGACGGTAGCGGCTCCACTGGCTCCGGGTTCATCCAATATCAGCCAGTCCGTTTATCTTCTCGGCGACCTCGCCTGCTTCGCCGTCGTCGCCGGACTTGCCCGGCTGGGATATGGACGTTTCATCGCGCAGCAGCTGATCGTCGCGTCGATAGCGTGTTTTGCCTTCGCGCTGATCGATCTCGCAACGTTCCAGATCGGCCAGGCCCAGCTGCTCGATATCATCAGAAATGCGAATTATACGATGCACACGGCCGAGGCCATCCACGGTTTCAAGCGCATCGTCGGCCCCTTTCCCGAAGCAAGCGCTTATGGCGCAGTCGCATTGGCTTATTTCGCCTTCACGCTCATGCTGTGGCTGGAGCGCGTCCAAAGCCGGATGGCTGGGTTGGCAACGCTTCTTATCGGCCCGACCATCGTGCTCTGCACCTCGACAACCGCCTATGTCGCGGGCGTCTTCCTTGTCTGCATGTTCGTGTTGTTCTGCCTGAAACGACTGATCGGCGGTTCCGCCACGACCCCGCACATGACTTTCCTTGCGATCACGCTGTTCTTCATCCCTTGCGCCATCACCGCGCTCAGCCTTGTCCCCGATGCGTGGAATTCCATCGCCGGTCTCCTGACCACCACCGTATCGGACAAGCTGCAATCGCAGTCCGGCGAAGAGCGCACCGCCTGGAACACCCTGGCATTGATCGCATTCGTCGATACCGCCACTTTCGGCGCCGGATTGGGCACGGTTCGAGCTTCCAGTTTCATCGCCGCATTGCTGTCCAATGTCGGATTGACCGGCACCGCCCTGTTCGCCGTCTTCGTGTACAGCCTGGTGAGGGCAGCCGGTCGGTACAAATCCGGCGACCGGGAAACCCATGCGATCGGAACCGCCGCCGTGATGGCATCCATCGCACAGATCGGCTCCGCAGCGATATCGGGAAGCGGCACGGATCTCGGTTTGCTGTTCAGCACTTCGGCGGGGCTGGCCGCGGGCTGCTTGGCCGGAGCCTATGTGCCGCAGCATCGGGCGGCCTCATCGCCTGCGAACCGGCGTCCGCTGGAGGCATCGGCATCTCCTTTGAGAGCGCCGATGTATTCAGCGCCATGACGCCCGCTCGGGACTTTCGAGATGGCGCTAAATGGCAACCTGGCGCAGCCGGACACGGGCGAACACGGGTTCGCGGCCGCTCGGCCGCGCCGCATCCTCCAGGGATTGCCGGTGAAATCAGGCCGCTGGTCGCAAACGATCCCAGACCGCGATCCAGGGAAGGATCGGCTTCAGCTTCCGTCTCAATGTCAGCTCTGCTGACGCTCGCTGGCGGCAGAGACACTGTCTGGGGAATTGCTCTGCCGCAGTCTGGCATTGCGCCGCAGGATACCCGACAGGAAGACGCCCGTGAGATAGCCGATCTCCATCAGCACGAGGATCGCGATACCGGATCCGATCGCCGGTACGGTGGAGGACCCGCCCACGAAGGCTACGCCGCCGAAGCCGATTGCCACAAGCATTGCGAAGATTGCGAAAGCCCAGGCGCGGATGCAAGCACCGGCAGCTATCGAAATCACGGCGGCAATCAGCGCGGTGATCAGCATTCAAATACCTCTTCTCGCTGCAGCCCGACATGCGCCCCGGCCCCCATCGTCGTGGCAGGGGAGAAGATATCGAAACGCAGCGTCATCGCAGGCAGGGCATTCTTCATGGTGAATATCTCAACAATGAAACACACGAAAATCGCCGGCAGCCGGACGCCGATCAGCCAACGACCGAGACTGCATCTCGGCAATATATACCGGACCGGGCTTTCATACGACAGGCCCTTCGGCTCAATCAACAACTGTTCCCTCGACTTGGAAGGCGACAGCGATTTTGCGCTGTTAAGGACGATCGGAAAGGTGAAGACATGAACAATCAGTGCGTCGTCTACGTTACAGATGTCGAATATTCATTTCCGACTATTCTCTCGGCGCTGCAGGCTCGCAAATTCGCAAGCCCCGCGACCGATGTCTGTGTCCTCATGTCGGAGCATCTCGATAATTTCTACGAACTGAGATCCCTGCTGGCAACGAGCGGGGTCGACTTGATCGATGCGACCGAAGCGCTGCAGGATTCGCTCGGCAAGCTCGATGGATCGCATTTCCAGGGACGTATCAGCGTCAGCACCATGGCCAAGCTGGTCCTTTGCGAGATCCTGCCTGCCAACTATACCCAGATCATCTACCTCGATGGGGACACGCAGATCGTCAGCGATCTCGGCGGGCTCGAAAATGCGGTTGTGCCCGAGGGCAGGTTTTTCGCGGCGCGCGATTACACGGCGATCCATGACTTTCTCGACACCGGAAAGAACAGCCACTATTTCAACGCGGGGGTCTTGAAATTCCACCGCAACGGCTGGATCGGACAGGAGGCGCTTGAGCTTTTTGCTAGAAATCCAGAGGCCTGCGAGGGCAAGCACGATCAGGGCGCGTTGAATTATGTCTGCGGTTCATCGCTCATCCTCGTATCGAACCGCTGGAACTTTCCCAAACAGTTCCTTCATCTGGTCAACATGTCCGCCCTGTCGATCGTCCATTATATGGCGCATCCGAAGCCGTGGCATGGCACCTTCTTTCCCTGGACCGATCGGGAAAGCCAAGTCTATGTCGACCTGCGCAAAGCGCATCCGATTTATAACTCGCTGTATCGCGGAATAAGCTTCGATCGTAAGGCCCTGTATAAATACCGGTCGATGCGGGCACGCATCAAACACGCAATCGAGGCGAACGGACCCAATCCGCGGGTCCAGAGCCTGCTGGTTGGCGATTACGCCGTGTAATGCATTGTCGTCAGCCTGGGGTGAATAGCCGCGTGACTGATATCGGCATCGCGGTCGACGCTTGGATTGCAGGCGGATGCGCAACTATTCATCTCTTAATTGCAGGATGGATAATGGTCAGGACAGAATATGAGTTATAGGGCTTCCGCCGCCAGTATCTCGCATTACGCAAAAGCCCGCCTGCGCCGCTCACTCAAGGCTCGGCAGGTTCGCTACGACCTACTGCGCAACGGGCTCAAGCAGGCGCGTCACGTTGTCATCTGCGTCATCCGCGACGAGGGCCACCGGCTGGCATTTTTCCTCCAGTATTATCGCGATCTCGGCTTCGAGCACTTCATCTGCATCGACAACGGCTCGACAGATGGCACGGTCGAATTGCTGGCCGGCTTCGACGATGTCTCCCTTCTTTCTGCCCACGGATCCTACAAGGCGGCGAGATTTGGAAACGACTGGATCAACGAAGTCATCAACCGGCATTGCCAGGAGAAATGGGTTCTCTATGTCGACGCCGACGAGTTCCTGGTCTATCCGCATTGCGACACACGGCCGATCGATCAACTGACCGCCTATATCGATTCCACCGGCGGCCATTCGCTGCGCTCGGTGATGATCGACATGTACAGCCCGCATCCCGTTCTCGAAAACATATGCGAACCCGGCCGCAATCCGCTTGAGGTCTGCAATCTCTTCGACCGGTCCGGCTATGTCGCGCATTTCGACGAACGCAACTGGACGATCTGGATCAAGGGAGGTGTTCGTGGCCGGGTGTATTTTCACGACCGGCTCTGGGACGGTCCCGCGCTCAACAAGATCCCCCTCGTCTATATCGAAGGTGAACGTCTTTTTCTCAAATCATCGCACCAGGTCTGGCCGCTCTCCCTGAATTTGGGCGATATGCGCGGAGCCCTCGGCGTCTCTGGCGCCCTTCTGCATTTCAAGTTCCTGTCGACCTTCGCTCACAAGGTTGCCGATGCGGCGCACCGGTCCCAGCACACGGAGGAATATGCGGTATACTCCTCGAGCAGGGACAAGGATGATTTCGTCTACGACGATACGGGCACCTACCGCAGCTGGAAGGATCTCTCCGATCACGGGCTCATTCAGGGTGAAGGCTGGAAATACTGGAAGAATGCCTCCGAAAGCGAAGTCTAAAGCGCGTCGCGATCTTTCGGATTCGCTCCTTGCGCTTTAGGTCTTTGCTTTTACGCATGTCGTTATCGTAAAACCGCTGCACACTTTTACGCGACATGCTTTAACCCATATTATCGGGAAGCCGCTTCAGCCGCCGTCAAACACAAGCCCCGCCGAGGCGGGTTTTGTCGAGGCTTTCGCGGCCGCATTCTTTCGTCGAGGCACCCTCAAGCGATGGCCACACCATCGGCGTAGGCTTCCAGCGCCTTCCGATTGAGAATGCGGATTTTGCCCTGCGTGCCGTCGACCACTTTGCTTTCGCGCAAACGCCGCAGGCATTGATTGACCTTTTCGCGCGACGCCGGCAGCGTTGCCGCCAGGTCATGTTGGGAGATGATCAGCTCATCGCCGCTATGTTGCGCATCCACTTTGTACACGGCAGAAAGGCGCAGCAGCGTCCGGGCCAATCTCTGCCTCAGGTTCGATCCGGCGTTGGAAATGATCCGCAGTTCGAGTTCGGAAACACGCGCCAGCGCCTTCGACAGGATCTTCACCTGAAATTGCGGATCGTTCGCACACAAGTCCCGCAGCAAACGACCATCGAAGTAATGCAGTTCGCAGTCCGATAAGGCGCGATATTCCAGGCTGAGGGATTGCTTGCGCAACACCTCCAATTCGCCGATCAAGCCGCCTTTTGGAATCATCTCCACGATGAACTCCCGTCCATCGGCAAGCGGCGTACTTGCGCTCACCATTCCGCGCTGGACGCGGGCGAACATGTCGATGGCGTCCCCGGCGCCGGCGATCACCTCACCCCGGCGAAACTTTCGAACACTCGAACGGCAAAACGGGAACTCGTGATCCAGATCACCACGGCCGCCGTATATGACATCTGCAGGCCCTGAAGTAACCGCTTCACCTACTCGCGCCGCGCCTGCGCCAGTCTTGTTATCTCTGATGTTAATCGCTCCGTCCATAGACGCAACTCCACGCAGACTAATTTAGCTATTACTATTCGGCGACATTCGTAATTCATTAAATTATAAAGTCAAATGATAATAATATAAAGTCATCATCTGGATTTATACACAAATAGTGAATGATATTCACATTAATATATAACAAAATCCATATTCAATTTTAACTTATCGAGCGATCATAAGCCATGGCTGGATTTTTATACGTTTTATGACAATCTCCAAAATGAAGCTTAGATCCACAAAATAGAAGAACAATATCGTCTCCTTCTCATTAATATTAATAACATTTTGTTTATGCATCCCCAAACGCAAACAGTATCTTAAAATTTCGAAAGAAGATCTTTGGGAAATAAAGAATTTATTCACCATTATGACCTCGGTCACAGACATTAAACCTATAATGAAACAAGCTTCGGGTGGTATTTCTGGGATTCGCCCAACGGAGACGCGGATGGCGGGAAAAAATCAGGGCATCAACCCAGCTGACCCCTGGCGGCGTAGCACCGGGGTGCGAAAGGAAGGGCGTCCCTTCAATTCGTCAAAATCCCATACAATCAGCAGAATTCTGAAGCGCGCGTTAGACCTTGTCATTGCGGCATCTCTTTTATTTCTTCTGTCGCCGCTCCTTCTGTCGGTAGCAGTCATTATAATGCTCAGCGATCGGGGCGCCGTTTTCAATTCCCATCGGCTTATCGGCTATAAGGGAAAAGAGTTCGGTTGCCTCAAGTTTCGGACGACACGATCCGACGCAGCGGCCAGCCTGCATGCGACGATCGTCGGCGACATCCTGACGCGATCGAGCCTCGACAAGCTTCCGCAACTGATCAACGTGCTGCTTGGGCAGATGAGCCTCGTCGGGCCTCGCGCCATTGCCAAGGAAGAACTGCCCCGTTACGGCGAACACGCCTATGCCTACGTCGCAGTCCGTCCCGGCCTGACCGGTCATTGGCAGATCAGCGAACAGGTCAGTTATCAGAATAGAGTTTTCCTCGACGTCGAGTATCTGCGCAATTGGACACTCACGTTGGATTTCATGATCATGGCAAAGACTATGGCGGCCCTGCTTTCCAGGCACGCTTTACTGCCCAAAACGGACCTGTAGGGTCGTTCGGTTTTCCCTCATACCTCGTAGCATTATCCGTGGGGGCGTTTGCCGGTCATAGGAGCGCGCTCGGCAACAGAGTTCCTTTTCCGGCGCTTTTGCATATGCTCCCACAACGAGTAGGCGAATAGACCCGCCAGATAGCTCACTTCCATCAATACAAGCGCTTGGAGGCAGTAGGCGATCGCATCCGAAAAGGAGGAGCCTTTCAGCAGGATCACAGCACCCAAGGCAACGACCAGCAGAAATGCAAAGGTTGCAAAGGCCCAGGCGCGAATGGTCGCTCCAGCAGCGATGGAGATGGCAACCACGACAAGCGCGCTCTTCAGCATTAATCCGCTCCTCTCTTCACACCTCCTTTAAGCCGCCGGCTGCCTCGATGACATGGCAAAAGCTCAAAGTCGAAACGAAGTTCGATTAAAGTATTTTATCTATTATTGTTAAAATATTCCTAAGGCCCGCTCAGTAAGCCGACCGAACCAAGTGCAGAATATTCGACTATTCATCCGACAGGGCCGTTCTATCGTCCGGAATCGAGAGATGCTTGCGGCATGCAGCAAGATGAATGCACGTCATCAGCAACTGTGCAGCAAGTCTCCTCCTTACCACGACAGGTGATGGTCCTCCCCCGACAATCGACCACGGTTCAACGAAACAGGGCTCGCCGGTGAATGGCGAGCCCTGCTGATGTCCGGCATCGATAAGGCTATTTCGAGACTGCGGCGGCCAATTGCCGTCTTGCGCCGCGTTGGAGGCTGAAGTTTTCAAGCCAAGTAACTTGTTTCCTCAATTTTAACGCCGGCTTTTCGATGAATCTCCACGAGAAGGCGGCAAAGCAAGTCGCAACGATGCTGCAGACAATGCCATTCAACCACCAGTTATGCGCCCAAGGTCCGAGCGCTACGAACGCCTGTTGAATGGGATAGCCGTAGAGGAAGACGCCATAGGAATAGTCGGCCCCACTGAGAATGCCAAGCTTGCGGGGCGAGGTCAGGCCGAGGAAGACCGTGACATATCCGATTGCCGGAATGGCAATGAAATCCCCGAAGGAAGTGAACCAGTAGGCCCATAATATGATTGCCGCCGAAGCAAGGAAAATCCTCACATCCCAGAGAATCTTGTCCTTGTAGAGATAGAAGGTCACCCCCACCAGAAACGCGCAGATCAGCAGATTGCCCGACGTGGTCGTGGGCATGGTTGCCCAATCGCTCTCATGTTTCCAATACCTTGCGATGCCAAAGCTGATGATCAAAGCCGGCGTTGCGATCAGGGCGATCACCCGCCGCCTGACCACGCCGAGCAGAAACAGGGCGGCGATCGCGGCATAGCACTCAAGCTCGAAGGGCACCGTCCAGAGCTGCCCGTTGACCATTGCGGCGTCGGGATTATCCAGGAATACGCCGGGGAGATTGAAGTGGATGTGGCCGGTGACATTCAGCAGATAAGTAAAGAACTGAGGATCTGTGAAATAGTCACTGAGGTCATACTCTGTATAGATCGCTCCGAGTATAAAGGCCGCCAGCAATACCTCCACCGCAAGCGCAGGGTAGATCCGGATAAATCGGTTGCCGAGAAAGGAGATCAATGTCTTCGACCGTTCAAGACTGCCAGCCACCAGGAATCCGCTCAAGACGAAGAACATCGGCAGCACTGATTTGATGACAGGACGGAAAGGTGACTCCCAGAGAAACAGGTCATCGCCGTATGTGACGCGGGCCGTATGTATCCAAAGTACTGAAAAGGCTAACAGTAATCGCATATAATCGAATCCTGTCGGTCGCCCTTTCGCTAGATCAAGCTTTTCGCCGAGAAACATCTGTGGCCCTTTCAGAAGTATTGACTCGATTTGGATTGGCAAGCTGTCGCCGCAGAGCAGCGGCGGCATGATTGCCGGGTCGGGACCGCGTGTCAGTGACCAGAGCGACATTAGGAAAAATTGAACGAGAGAGCGCCCCTCTCCCGAAGACGAGGCAACTGACCACAACCCAATCGCCCTGCGCTTTCCGCGGCGCCTGCGACGGTTGGAGTTGGACCAGGCGATCGGGCGGCGAATTCAAATGAGGAAACCATGAAATTTCTGGCCAGCCTGTTTTTTATTGTTCTCGCCTTTATCGGATTGGGCCTGATAGGAGGCGGCGCCTTGCTGCTCAGCCTCGGCGGCTCGCCCTATTACGCGATCGCCGGGCTTGCCTATCTGGCTGCCGCGCTTCTGCTGTGGCGCCGGCAGATGTCAGGTGCGCTCATTGTCCTGCTTGTCGCCGTTCTCACCCTTCCCTGGGCACTATGGGAGTCGGGTTTCAATTTTTGGGCGCTCTTTGCGCGTTTGATGTCCCCCATCGCGCTGGCAGGCTTTTCACTTCTCTTTGCGCCGTCGCTGTCGCCAACCGCCAACCGGAAACTCTTCTATGGCGGCACCCTGCTTGCGGCCATCTTGTTCGCGGCGGGTTTCAGTCTTGCTTTCACGCCGCATGGGCTGATCCGCCCTTCCGCCGATATCCCCGCCTACAAGACCGCCAAGGGCGACAACTCACCCTCCGACTGGACATCCTATGGCCGCAGCACGGCCGGAGATCGCTACTCCCCATTCGATCAGATCAACCGCGGCAATGTTGCCAAGCTCGATCTTGCCTGGACATACCGCACCGGGAAAAGCGATGGCGCCGATCAAAACACGCCGCTGCAGATCGGCGACACGATCTACACCTGCACGCCGACGGACGTGATCGCAGCACTTGACGCAGATACGGGCAAGCCACGCTGGACCTTCGATCCCAAGGCAGCGGCGCCGTACTGGCAACGCTGCCGCGGCCTCGGTTACTACAGGATGCCATCGGAGGCCCAATCGGCCGACGGCCTTTGCAATGAGCGTCTGGTGCAGACGACGATCGATGCCCGCCTGCTGGAGATCGACAGCAAGACCGGCGCGCCCTGCAAGGGCTTCGGGGACAATGGCACCGTGCAGCTCTCCCAGGGCATGGGTGAAGTCAAGTCAGGTTACTATTTCCAGACATCGGCACCGCTGATTGCCCGCAATCTGATTGTCATCGGAGGCTGGGTCATCGACAATCAGGAGGTAGGAGAACCCTCGGGCGTCATCCGCGCCTTCAATGTCGTTACCGGCGAGCTCGAATGGGCATGGGATCTCGGCAATCCCGAGATCACCAAACTCCCGCCTGAGGGCCAGACCTATACAAGGGCCACACCCAACATGTGGACGACGGCGGCATTCGACGACAAGCTCGGCCTCATCTATGCACCGCTCGGCAATACCACCCCGGATTATTACGGCGTCAATCGCCCGGCCTTCGCCGATCAATACAATGCCACCTTGGTAGCGCTCGATGTCACGACGGGACGGGAGAGATGGAAGTTCCAGACCGTGCATCACGATATCTGGGACTATGACCTGCCGGCCCAGCCGGTTCTGCTCGACCTGCCCGATGGCAATGGCGCCACCGTGCCGGCTCTCCTGCAGACCACCAAACGCGGGCAGCTTTTCCTGCTCAACCGTCAGACCGGTGCACCGCTTGCCGAGGTTCAGGAGAGGCCGGTGCCGCAGGAAGGCGGCGCGCCGGGGGAGAAATTGTCTCCGACGCAGCCCTATTCCGTCGGCATGCCGACGATCGGTGCGGAACGGGTGACGGAGCAGACGGCCTGGGGACTGACGATGTTCGATCAGCTGGCATGCCGCATCGCCTTTCGAAAGATGCGCTACGACGGCGATTTCACCCCGATCGGCCCGCAATATGCGATCCAGCAGCCGGGAAATCTTGGCGGTCTCAATTGGGGGAGCGTGTCGGTCGACCTGCCCAACAATCGGGTCTTCCTGAACGATATCCGCGTGCCCAGCCTCTTCGCACTCATTCCACGCGGGGAGTATGTCGATTTTGCCCTCACCACGACTGCGCACGGCCCCTCCGCCCCGCAGCGCGGCACGCCCTACGGCATGGCCACCGAAATGTGGACCTCGAGGCTCCGCGTTCCCTGCACGCAGCCGCCCTTCGGAACCGTCACCGCAGTGGATCTGAACACGCGCAAGATCGCATGGCAGGTCCCGGCCGGGAC
Source organism: Rhizobium acidisoli (assembly GCF_002531755.2). Lineage (NCBI taxonomy): Bacteria > Pseudomonadati > Pseudomonadota > Alphaproteobacteria > Hyphomicrobiales > Rhizobiaceae > Rhizobium > Rhizobium acidisoli. Next base: position 3,279,990 of record NZ_CP034998.1, read on the forward strand.
CGCCGAACAGCTCGGGCCGTTTAAGATCAAAACCAATCTGCCGATGCCGATGGGCCTGCCGAGTTATGCCGGTACGTCTGCCACCGCCGGAGGCGTCGTCTTCTTCGCCGGTTTCCAGGACTATTACATCCGCGCTTACGACGCAGAGAACGGCGATGAGCTCTGGAAATATCCCCTGCCCGTCGGCTCGAGCGCCACGCCGATGACCTACGTCTCGCCGAAAACCGGCAAGCAATATGTGGTGATCTCGGTTGGCGGAGCGCCATATTCCAGGGACAACAGCGACTACGTGTTCGCCTTTTCTCTGAAAGACGAAGATTAGCGCCGCTGCCGGTCACACTGTGCTATTTTGGTCCGATGAGGAACTGAGGCTACGAGCGTGACGCGAAAACTGGCGGCGATCCTGGTCGCCGATGTAGTCGGCTACAGCCGCCTCGCCGGTGCGGACGAGGATCGCATCCTGGCGCGGCTGAGAACCTTGCGCAGCGATCTGGTCGATCCCACCATCGCCGTGCACAATGGCCGTATCGTCAAGCGCACCGGCGATGGAAGCCTCATCGAGTTTCGCAGCGTCGTCGACGCCGTGCGCTGCGCGATCGAGGTGCAGACTGCCATGGTCGAGCGCAATATCGGCGTGCCTCCCGAGCATCGCATCGAGTTCCGGGTCGGCATCCATCTGGGCGACGTCGTCGAGGAGAACGACGGCGACCTGATGGGCGACGGCGTCAACATCGCCGCGCGGTTGGAGGGAGTTGCTGAGCCTGGCGCCATCTGCCTCTCCGAGGATGCCTACCGCCAGGTAAGAGCGCGACTTGAATGTGCCGTGACCGATCTCGGCAAAGTTCCCCTCAAAAATATCGCGGAGCCGATGCGGGTCTATTTGCTTCAGGTCGGAACCGCCTCGCAGCCGGTGTCGGCACCGCAACCGGGAGAGCAGCCGGCGCCGAGACGGCCTACGGCTGCAGCCGTTCCCGACAAGCCCTCCATCGCCGTACTGGCCTTCAACAATATGAGCGGCGACGCCGAACAGGAATATTTCTCCGACGGGATCAGCGAGGACATCATCACCGACCTCTCCAAGCTGTCCGAATTGCACGTGATCGCCCGTAACTCATCCTTCGTCTACAAGAATGTAACAGCCTCGGTACCTGAGATGGCTAAGGCGCTCGGCGTCCGTTATGTCCTCGAAGGCAGTGTGCGCAAGGCCGGCAATCGCGTGCGTGTGACGGCCCAATTGATCGACGCCAGCAATGGCGGACATATCTGGGCCAGCCGCTACGATCGCGATCTCACCGACATTTTTGCGGTTCAGGATGAACTGACCCAGGAGATCGTCACAGCGCTGAAGCTCAATCTCACCCATGGCGACCAGGACCGCCTGGCCCAGGGGCGCGCCGTGGATGTCAGCGCTTACGAGCTGTTGTTGCGTGGCCGTGAGCAGGCGTCAGCTCATAACCGAACCGGAAATAGAGCCGCCCGCAGCCTGGCGGCAGACGCTCTCGCCGTCGACCCGGACTATGCGGCGGCCCGGGCCCTCATTTCGTTCACGCATGTGCTCGACTACGTCAACGCCTGGAGCGACGATCCGGAGGGTTCGCTGCGGACCGGGTTGGATCTCGCGCAGCAGGCAGTTGATATGGCCGAGGAACAGCCCAACAGCCACTTCGCACTGGGCATGGCCTGCATGTGGAACCACGAGCTCGACCGGGCGCGGGCAGAAGTGCTGCGTGGCCTGGCGCTGTCGCCCAACTCGGCCGAACTCCTGACACTGATGGCGCATATCCAGATATTCGCCGGCGATCCCGCAGGCGCCTTGGAAACGCTCGATGCATCGATGCGGCTTGACCCGCACCATCCGGAACTTCTGTTCCAGTTTCTCGCCGATGCGCGCTTTTCTCTCGGTGAATATCAACAAGCCATCGCCGCGATCGAGCAGCGGCTCCAACAAAACGCGCAATCGGAAACGGCTTACGCCCTGCTGGCATCATGTTATGGCCATCTCGGCCGCGCGGAGGATGCCCGACAGGCGTGGGAGAAGGCGCTCCAGATCAACCCGGACTTCTCCATCGAACGCCGGCGCCGCGTCCTGCCATTCCGAAACCCCGAGGACTTTAACCGCCGCGTCGAAGGACTCCGCAAGGCTGGACTGCTGGTTCCTCTCCGTCAAGGCTAACAGAAACTGCGGCTCGGACCGATGTCGCATCGCCGCCTGTCGGTGGCTGCAGCGTTCATTTTTTCCCGTCTGCCAGCGCCTCTTTCCGCCGGCGACGCGGCAGGAGTGATTTGAGGGACCGCCACATCGGCGAAATGATGTAGCCTGCAACCGGAATTGTGATCAAGCCAGCGACAATACCGACGATGCCGGCACCTGCCGCCTCGACGGTCCAGCGCAGCACCGACGCCAGGACGGGAACGGCGTGGACGGCCACCTCCCCGGCATCATGGATAAGATGCGCCAGGCCGGCCACTCCATAGGCTTCGAGGCCGTGAACGATGATGCCGCCACCGACCCAGATCATCGCAGCCGTTCCAACAATGCCGAGCGCTTTCAGAAAATAAGGCATGCCGGTGACCAGCCCTCGTCCGATCACGCGCAGCAACGGCCCCGTCGGAGGCGCCGTCTGTGCACGCGCCATGATCAGGCCCAGATCATCGGCCTTCACGATCAGCGCTACGCCGCCATAGACCAAGACCGTTATGCCCAATCCAACGACGGCAAGGATGAAGGCCTGCGCGAAGATGCTGCCTAATGGAACCGCGGCGAGCGTAATCGCCATGATTTCCGCCGAGAGGATGAAATCGGTCTTGATCGCACCGGCGACCTTCTCGTCTTCGAGCGATTGCGCATCGAGGCTTGTCGCCTCGAGCGCCGATTCATGGGCGTGGGCTGCATGCGGCATCACCAGTCCGTAGACTTTTTCCACGCCCTCATAGCAGAGAAAAAGTCCGCCGATCATAAGCAGCGGTGTGATCGCCTGCGGTGCGACGAGGCTGAGGATAAGCGCCGCCGGAAGCAGGATCAGAAGCTTGTTCTTCAGCGAACCCACCGCAATCTTGCCAATGATCGGCAATTCGCGTGCGGCCGAAAATCCAGTGACGTAGCGGGGTGTGACCGCCGCGTCATCGATGACGACACCTGCCGCTTTCGCGCCTGCCTTGGCTGCCTGGCCGGCAATATCGTCAAGCGAGGCCGCAGCCACCTTGGCCAATGCGGCGATATCATCAAGAAGGGCAATCAAGCCAACGCTCATCCAAGACTCCGTTGAGAAGACACTCAGCAAAAAACGGAAAACCCGTCATCATCTCGAAGCGACACGTGGCATCCACCCCCGGGAAGATGCCACGCACAGATCGTGACGGCAATGCCGTTATTCGGCCGGCAACGGGCTCAGCCCGCTCTCATCCAGCGGCCGACGTGCCTGGACGCAAAAACGCAAAAACCCGCCATGAGGCGGGGTTTGGGTATCTTGCAATAAGTAGGAGATTTGGTTGCGGGGGCAGGCTTTTCCCCGTTCGGGTCTTAAAACAGTCCACTGGACTGTTTTACCGGGCTTTGCCCGACCGACCGCTCACCCTTCAGGTTATGGTCCGCAGGACGATGAGCTACCATCGCCAGCGAAGATGAAGTCTTCGCGCCAGCGATAATCAATGCTGGTCTATCGGGGAAGATAAGGGAATTTGGTTGCGGGGGCAGGATTTGAACCTGCGGCCTTCAGGTTATGAGCCTGACGAGCTACCGGGCTGCTCCACCCCGCGCCAGCGCAAGTCGTTTGGACTTGCTGAAGTATTGTAACACGAAAGGCCGCTTTGTGAGCGGCCTTTTGACGGCGTTTGCCGTTAGAATTGTTCTGAGAAGATTTAAAGTTGCGCTTTGCAGACCTGGCAGCGACCTACTCTCCCGCGTCTTAAGACGAAGTACCATGGGCGCAGGGGCGTTTCACGGCCGTGTTCGGAAAGGGAACGGGTGCAGCCACCCCGCCATAACCACCAGGTCGGCAAAGCGCAACTTTATGTTTGAGAAGCTGGGGATGAGGCAATAGTCAGCAGCCATTAGGCAGCAGTGACTATTGTCATCGTTTTTTTGAACACGTCTTTGATGCTTGTGATGGGCGAAGGCTGTAGTTGTTCCTACTGCCTCTTGCCTATTCACTTCATCAGCCTTTGGCTGATGAGCACAGTCAATGAGAACGATCAAGCCGATCGAGCTATTAGTACCGGTAAGCTTCATGCGTTGCCGCACTTCCACACCCGGCCTATCAACGTGGTCGTCTTCCACGGCTCTGATAGGGAATACTCGTTTTCAGGTGGGTTTCCCGCTTAGATGCCTTCAGCGGTTATCCCGTCCATATATAGCTACCCTGCTATGCCCTTGGCAGGACAACAGGTCCACCAGAGATATGTCCATCCCGGTCCTCTCGTACTAGGGACAGATCCTGTCAATATTCCTACACCCACGGCAGATAGGGACCGAACTGTCTCACGACGTTCTGAACCCAGCTCACGTACCGCTTTAATTGGCGAACAGCCAAACCCTTGGGACCTGCTCCAGCCCCAGGATGCGATGAGCCGACATCGAGGTGCCAAACAACCCCGTCGATATGGACTCTTGGGGGTCATCAGCCTGTTATCCCCGGCGTACCTTTTATCCGTTGAGCGATGGCCCTTCCACGCGGGACCACCGGATCACTATGACCGACTTTCGTCTCTGCTCGACTTGTCAGTCTCGCAGTCAGGCGGGCTTATGCCATTGCACTCGACGACCGATTTCCGACCGGTCTGAGCCCACCATCGCGCGCCTCCGTTACTCTTTCGGAGGCGACCGCCCCAGTCAAACTACCCACCATACACTGTCCCGGACCCGGATGACGGGCCGCGGTTAGACATCCATGACGATAAGGGTGGTATTTCAAGGATGGCTCCACGGAAACTGGCGTCCCCGCTTCAAAGCCTACCACCTATCCTACACATGCCGACACGAATGCCAGTGTAAAGCTATAGTAAAGGTGCACGGGGTCTTTCCGTCTGACCGCAGGAACCCCGCATCTTCACGGGGAATTCAATTTCACTGAGTCTATGTTGGAGACAGCGGGGAAGTCGTTACGCCATTCGTGCAGGTCGGAACTTACCCGACAAGGAATTTCGCTACCTTAGGACCGTTATAGTTACGGCCGCCGTTTACTGGGGCTTCGATTCAAAGCTTGCACCTCTCCTCTTAACCTTCCAGCACCGGGCAGGCGTCAGACCCTATACGTCGTCTTGCGACTTCGCAGAGCCCTGTGTTTTTGATAAACAGTCGCTACCCCCTGGTCTGTGCCACCCCATCATACTTGCGTAAAATGGGGTCACGCTTCTTCCGAAGTTACGCGTGCAATTTGCCGAGTTCCTTCAACATAGTTCTCTCAAGCGCCTTGGTATACTCTACCTGACCACCTGTGTCGGTTTCGGGTACGGTCTATACGGTGGAGCTATTTCCTGGAACCGCTCCGCTGCCCTGATAATCCAATAAACCAGAACAACTTGTGCAATCCGTCACTACCACCAGGCCCACGAATATTAACGTGGTTCCCATCGACTACGCATTTCTGCCTCGCCTTAGGGGCCGGCTAACCCTGCTCAGATTAACTTTAAGCAGGAACCCTTGGTCTTTCGGCGAGAGGGTCTCTCACCCTCTTTATCGTTACTCATGTCAACATTCGCACTTCCGATACCTCCAGGAGCCCTCACAGGTCTCCCTTCATCAGCTTACGGAACGCTCCGCTACCACGTGTATTGCTACACATCCTCAGCTTCGGTGCATGGCTTCAGCCCCGTTACATTTTCGGCGCAAAGACCCTTATTTAGACCAGTGAGCTGTTACGCTTTCTTTAAATGATGGCTGCTTCTAAGCCAACATCCTGGTTGTTTTGGGATCCTCACATCCTTTCCCACTTAGCCATGACTTGGGGACCTTAGCTGGAGGTTAGGGTTGTTGCCCTTTTCACGACGGACGTTAGCACCCGCCGTGTGTCTGCCGAGTAGTACTCCCCGGTATTCGGAGTTTGGTTAGGATCAGTAAGACGGTGAGTCCCCATAGCCCATCCAGTGCTCTACCCCCGGGGGTATTCGCTCGACGCTCTACCTAAATAGATTTCGCGGAGAACCAGCTATTTCCGAGTTTGATTGGCCTTTCACCCCTAGCCACAAGTCATCCCAATCTATTGCAACAGATGCGGGTTCGGTCCTCCAGTTGGTGTTACCCAACCTTCAACCTGCTCATGGCTAGATCACTCGGTTTCGGGTCTAATGCAACAAACTATATCGCCCTATTCAGACTCGCTTTCGCTTCGCCTACACCTACCGGCTTAAGCTTGCTTGTTACACTAAGTCGTTGACCCATTATACAAAAGGTACGCCGTCACCCTTGCGGGCTCCGACTGTTTGTAGGCATCCGGTTTCAGGTTCTATTTCACTCCCCTTGTCGGGGTGCTTTTCACCTTTCCCTCACGGTACTTGTTCGCTATCGGTCATGCACGAGTACTTAGGCTTGGAGAGTGGTCTCCCCATGTTCAGACAGGATTTCTCGTGTCCCGCCCTACTCTAGGACAATCATGATATCTACGCGTACGGGGCTGTCACCCACTACGGCCGCACTTTCCAGAGCGTTCCACTTTAATCACAATTGCCACTGGCCTGGTCCGCGTTCGCTCGCCACTACTTGCGGAGTCTCGGTTGATGTCCTTTCCTGCAGGTACTTAGATGTTTCAGTTCCCTGCGTTCGCTTCTTACACCCTATGTATTCAGGTGCAGATACCTTATCACAATACCTAGAAACCTGTTTTGTCCTCACGGCCAAAGGCCTGCGGACGGCGCGCCGGATAACCGGCGACGCGCTTTGCGCTACGAAGGAAGTCCCTCGCAACGAAAGCAACAAAACAGATTTTCTAGGTATTTAAGGTGGGTTGCCCCATTCGGAGATCCATGGATCAAAGCTCATTCGCAGCTCCCCACGGCTTTTCGCAGCGTATCACGTCCTTCATCGCCTGTGCATGCCAAGGCATCCACCAAATGCCCTTACGACACTTAATCGTTCTCATTGCCAATGCTCATCATCTCGTTGCCCGCTTCAAAGAAACGGCAACAGACCGGGTTACCTTTTACAACCCAGTCAATCCAACAATGCCATCGACGTGTTCGACAGGTCTGCTTTATTGGAGCTACGCCGAGCAGCCCACTTGCAGCCTGTCTTAAGACCAGCTTCTCGAGATTGGATCCGATACCGCGCGGTCAGGCAACGGTAATCAAGTCGTCCGTCAGATGCTTCATCCCTAGAGATCAAGCAAACAACAACGACCCAGAGCGACAAGCTTCCTTCCTACCTCCAGTCCTTCCCCTATATCCGGCCGGCTAGGCCATCCATAGGATCAACAGAACTGGGCTCGGACGCCGAATTAAACCCAAAAGGGCAAAACCCAACACCTGGAAGCCTCCAGATCAATCTTCTCTTCACAATGTATGCAGAACAGGCATCAGGC